>OMQZ01000031.1 GCA_900313355.1 uncultured Rhodospirillaceae bacterium | reverse complement strand
GAAGTTTTTCCTTACACGTCTTTTGCTCGTATAAGATTCTTTCATGTGATTTTATTCCTTTATTTTGGTTAAATTCTGCGACAATCCTGTTCAAGCTGTATTCAAGGAGCGACCTTGAGGCTCAAAACCCCGTCAACAGAAGGTTAAAAAACGTTTTTTTTGTAGATTGAAAGCGAATCGGCAGAACCCCTTATAAAATATACACTCTCTGCCGTATTCAAAAGAATAATATCTTTTAAGTCGCGTGTTTTTTACACCAATTTGTAAGAAAAATCAAGAAGAATCTTGAAAATTTTAAAGTTTTTTTTGATGTTCAAAAATGCAAGAATCAATTTGCGTTTTTAGGGAGATTTTTTATGATAAAGAAGTGAATTTGAAGATCCCTTGACGCATTCGGCTTTCGGCTCAGCGAGGGATGGCAATGATGGGGATAATTTATGACGATTGTGGCAATTTGGTGCAGGCATATCGGGGACAGTGTGATAGGTATCGGACCTCAGATTCCCTGGCACATTTCATCTGATTTTAGGCGTTTTAAGCGCATCACCCAAGGCTCGAGTGTTGTTGCCGGACAAACGACGTATGAAAGTTTTCCGAACAGAACGCTTCCGAACCGAAAAATTTATGTTTTGACGTTTGACGAAAACTATGAGGTGTCGGATAAAGAAAATCACTTTGTTGTGACAAATATTAATGATTTTAAGGATTTTGACGGAACGCTTTATGTGGTTGGCGGGGCGAGTATTTATAAGCTCTTTATGACGGGGGCACCGAAGTTGATGCCTGATATTGTGGTGGACTGCGTTTATCAGGGGGAACTTAATCCGGAGCTTAAAGGTCCAAAAATTGATATCAACGTTTGTGCGGATGTTTTGACGCAAAAATATGCGAAAATGTCGCAAGATTACGAAGAAGATAATATCATCACGCGTGTTTATGTGAAAAAAGGCGATTTTGTGGATCAAAGTGTGATGAAACATATTATAACAGCTATTGAAAATAAAGGAGAAAATTAAATGAAACAATATCTCGATTTGCTCGCCGATATTATGGAAAACGGCGTTGACAAGATGGACAGAACAGGCGTCGGCACGCGCTCTGTTTTCGGGCGCCAGATGAGATTTGATTTAAGCAAGGGCTTTCCGCTTGTGACAACAAAAAAATTACACCTTAAGAGCATTATTCATGAGCTGTTATGGTTTATCAAGGGAGATACAAACATCAAGTATCTGCAAGATAACGGGGTACGGATTTGGAACGAGTGGGCCGATGAAAACGGTGATTTAGGCCCTGTTTACGGCGCACAATGGCGCAACTGGAACAATGATGGGATTGATCAGCTTGCTGATGTGATTGAACGCATTAAAACAAAGCCGAACGACAGACGTTTGATTGTGACAGCTTGGAACCCATCACAAATCGGGCAGATGAAATTGCCGCCATGCCATATGATGTTCCAGTTTTATGTTGCGAACGGCAAGTTATCATGTATGCTTTATCAGCGCTCATGCGATATGTTTTTAGGCGTGCCCTTCAATATTGCTTCATATGCGCTTCTGACAATGATGATTGCACAAGTTTGTGGCTTAAAACCGGGCGAATTTGTGCATACTTTAGGCGATACGCATATTTACCATAACCATTTTGAGCAGGTTAGGGAGCAACTCACGCACACACCTTTGCCATTGCCACAGATGAAAATCAACCCGAATGTGAAAGACATCAATGACTTTAAGTTTGAAGATTTTGAGCTGGTGGGGTATGAAAGTTATGGGGTGATTAGAGCTCCCGTCGCTGTGTAAAAGTTCGTATAATAGATCACCTAGAGTAGTTTTCTTCGGTCTCGCAAAATTCATGTACCTTTTTGTACACTAAAATTTTGCTCGCCTTGAAAACCACTCTGTCTGACCTATTCTCCGAACTTTTAATTTGGATATATGTACTCGTTATAAAATTTTTATTTTTTGCCAAAAATATATTGACAAAACTCTCAAAATTTGCTAAATTCAGAATCAGAAAACAATTAAAATTTATATATTAGGCTTAATATCTTTTTTATGCTGATTGCCCTTTTGTGCGGGGTTATGTTTCCCGTCTTGGGCGTAAAGCTCCTTTCCGTCGTAAGTTGGCGTTATCCTGAATTTACGGATTTCATGTGCATGTTTTTAGGTCTTGTACTTATTGCAGGTGGCATCGCCTGTCTGATCTTCACCTATGATGGGCTGATAGAGATCTTCGGTTGGACCGTGCCTCATGTCTTCCCGTGGAAGTAATGCGCTACCGAGTGAGAAAAACCAGAGAGTTGTTTGCCGTGAGGTGAACAACTCTTTT
>OMQZ01000003.1 GCA_900313355.1 uncultured Rhodospirillaceae bacterium | reverse complement strand
GCGGCAATATGCGAGGTGAAGGTAAAACTATAGGGGAAAAGACCAAATAAATTGCCGAACGCAATATATAAAAACAGGCAAAAGATAAATGAAAAATATTTTAAGCCTTGTTTGCCGACGTTCGTTTTCACTAGGTTGTATATAAATTCGTATAAAGATTCGGGAATTGATTGCGCAAGGTTTGGGATAATTGTGCGCTTGCGGAGCAAAAAGGCAAATAAGATGACAATAAAAGCAGAAGTAATCGCCATCGCTAGCGCAGAATTTGAAAACGAAACGTCATAGCCATGAAGATGGAGATGGACAAGAGGTTTTATTTCAAACTGTTCTAAGGGATTGGACATCTTTAGTTTTCTCCCTTGGCTGATTTATAAATGTTCAAAACACCCGCAAAACCGCCTAAAATCGTCAGAACAGTTAAAAACAAAGGCTTTGTTTGAAAGCTGGAATCTAAAAAATAACCGAGGCAAAAGCCGATGAAAACCGCTGACAACAGCTCGATGCTCATCTGAAAACCTTTTGCGGCACTGTGAGCGGAAGACGGCTCGGTCGCTTTTTTGTTTCGCGCATTTTCTTTTCGCTTAAATGCGTCGATTTTTTCATCGAGATTTGAGATGTCTTTTGGCTTTTTCATCTAATTTTTAGCTTCCTTTTGTTCAAGGCGCTCATCAAGATAAGCCTTGAAATTATGCATACTTGAAATGCCGTAGAGAATTTCGTTTTGGCTTTCGTTTGAAACTAAAAACGCAGGTGTTCCTTCGATTTTGAGTTTGTCAATCGCTTCTTGGCGCGTGTATAAAATTTCTTTGGCTAAATCTTCGTTTTTAAGGCAGCCTTTTGCTGCGCCCAATTCCATTCCGCTCATAACAGCATAATTGATAAGGTGTTTTTCAACTTCGTTTGAGAGAACCCATTCGCGCTGTTTTGAAAAAACAAGATTTAAGAAATCTGCCTTCTTTTCAGGACCGACACACTCTGAAAGCATCGCCGCAAGCATTGAGCGTTTGTCGAGCGGAAAATGGATAAAAACAATGCGGACTTTGTTTTGAGAAAGATAGTTTTTTTCAAGCTTTGGCAAACCGTTTAAGTGGAAATCGGCGCAGTGTGTACAACCAAGCGATGAAAATTCGTATATTGTCAGCGGAGCCGTTTCATCGCCGGCAATAACCGTTTGCGGAAAATTTAAGGCAATGTCTTTTGCTAAGATAACTTTTTGTGGTTTTTCTTCTTTTTCATCATCTGAAAAAGAAAAATCAAGCAGGCCGGCATTGGCGTTCGAGATAAGTTCAAAAGTTCCGTTTTGATAAACGAAGCCTTTATATGAAAGATAGGTATAAGCCGCAAAGACGTAAATGACGAGTGTGGTCACAATTGAGCTTATGAGGTGTATCCACTTTTCCAAAATTAATTCTCCTTTTTTTGAGAGATGAGCATCGTTTGTGCAAGAGCAACAAGCCGGGCTTTTAATTGCTCGTCTTTTATGTCTTGTGTTATGCTGTCAATATAGTTTTGTTCAGCTTCGCTGACAAGCTTTTTCTTATCAATATCCGCAATATTCGTTTTGTTTTCGCTCTTTTCAAAAACATCAGTCTGGTTTTGGATAATTTTGATTTTTTTGATTGCCTGATAGCCGAAATATGTGTTTATTTTTTCGATAATAATGTTTGTTTTGTGCTGTATTTCAAGAGCATAAGCACCGGAACTTGTCATGAGATAAAGTGTTCCGTCGGTGCGTTTGTCTTTTTCAAATTCAATTTTTTGAACAAGGGTGTGTGCGGCTAATTCTTCACCAACGATGCTTGTCCAATTTTTGATGATATCAATGTTTAACAAGCCGTTTTGTCCGAGCAGCTTTTTAATCATCGGCTCAATGTTTTTCGAGAAAAGAGAAAGACCTTGCGTAGAGGGTTCGTGATTTAAGATGTCTTTTGTTTTTTTCATTTTTTAACCTCACGAATTTCAAAATCTTTCAAGGGGTGTTTTTCTAAAACGGAATCGATGATTTTTTGTGCGCTGACGTGGGTGTAGATTTCGGTTGTGGAAATGTTTTCGTGTCCGAGCATTTTTTGTACGGAGCGTAAGTCAACATCATGATTGATGAGGTTTGTGGCAAACGAGTGGCGCAAAACGTGGGGTGAAATCAATGAAGGCGAGATACCGCATTCTATGGCAAGTAATTTTAGCGTTTTGAAAAAAGAATCGCGTGTTAAGTGACCGTCGGCGGCTGTTTTTGACGGAAATAAAAATAAAGACGGTTTTTTATTTTTCAAAAATGTTTGGCGAACGTTGTTGATATAATCAAACAAGACACGGTTTGTTTTTTCATCAATAAAAACAATACGCTCTTTTGAGCCTTTTCCTTTAACAATAATCTGTTTTTTGTTATGGTTTATGGCAGACAACGGAAGGCTGACGGCTTCGGAAACGCGTAAGCCGCTTGAAAACATAAGTTCAATGATAGCGCCGGCACGTTTGAATGTTTTGTTGTTGTGCGAAAGGGCTTTTTCGTAGAGCGTTTGAACCTGATCCGGTGTCATAAATTTCGGCAGGGATTTTTCGGATTTCGGTGATGTAATGTCAGGTAAAGGGTTCTCGCTTAAAATTTTTTCTTCAACCAAAAATTTGCAAAAATCCCTGATGGCGGAAAGTTTTCGGTTCAGGGTTTTGACGGCAAAGCCTTTGGAACTCAAGTTTTGAATAAAGTCTGAAACAGATGTTGCAGTGATGTTTTCGGGAGCCTTGTTTTTAAAAGACAAAAATTGCTCAAGATCAGATCGGTATGCATTGAGCGTGTTTTGCGAAGAGCCTTTTTCGGCAGACATCATACTTAAAAACAATTCAAGAGTGCTTTGCATGATTTTAGTGAATGTTTACGGTTACGTCTTTTTCAATGCGCTCAGATAAGGGGGTGATGTTGTGTAAGCTCAAAAAAGCAATTGCGCCGAGCAAAACAAAAAGAATGATATATATGAACAGTTTGGAGTTTTTGGGTTTCATGGTAGAATACCTTTTAAAAAATGTTGATATGTGTGTTTATTGAAAGTATGATATAACATAATTTTATTAAAAGAAGCGTTAAAAAATGAGAAAAAATATAAATAAAATAATTTTGCTTGTCGGTTTAATGGGAAGCGGCAAGACAAGTGTCGGCAAAAGATTGGCACAAAAGCTCAATCTGCCGTTTGTGGACGGAGACAGAGAAATAGAAAAAGCCTCAGGACTTTCGCTGATTGACGTTTTTAAGTGTTTCGGTCAGGAAGAATATCGCGCCGGCGAAATGAGAGTGATGAAAAGATTGCTTTGCGGAATGCCTTGCGTTCTGGCTTCGGGCGGTGGCTCGTTTGTGGCACAATCAACAAGAGATTTGGCAAAGGAGCACGCTTTGACGATTTGGCTTAAGGCAGATTTAAACACCCTTTATCATCGAACAAGCGGACGCAAACAAAGACCTTTTTTGCAGGGCGACGAATCGGGATTAAAGGAAAAACTCGAAAAATATATCAGGGAAGAATATCCTTATTATGAACAGGCAGATATTGTCGTCGAGACAAAAGATGAGCGTGTGGAACACACCGTTAATCGGGTTTTAAAAGCTTTAGATGATTATTTTGAGAAGGAAACAGGATGTCTAAAAGATTGAGAGCAAATGATGCTTTACGAAAAGTTGAAATTGTAAAAAATGTGAACGAATACGCTGAAGGGTCATGTTTGATTAAATGCGGAAACACGCATGTTTTGTGTACGGCAAGCGTTGATGCGCATGTTCCGGATTGGCTTAAAAATTCAGAAAAAGGTTGGATAACGGCAGAATATTTGATGTTGCCGCGTTCGACTTTGAGTCGCGTGGCGCCGGATAAAACTTTAAGCTCGGGCAGGACACATGAAATTAAGCGTTTAATCGGCAGATCGCTTCGCGCGGTGACAAATTTGGAAGAGCTGAAAGGTTTTCAAATCGTTGTTGACTGTTCGGTTTTGCAGGCTGACGGGGGGACGCGGACAGCCTCAATTACGGGTGCGTTTGTGGCGCTTTATTTGGCTTGTGAAAAAATGGTTTCAAGCACTCTTATTAAAAAAATGCCGATTAAAGAGTTTGTGGCGGCTGTTTCGTGCGGTATTGTCGGCAAAGAAAAATTGCTTGATTTGGATTATGAGGAAGACAGCTCGGCTGATACAGATTCAAATTTTGTGATAACTCAAAGCGGAAGAATCGTTGAAATTCAGGGAACGGCAGAAGGTGAGCCCTTTGATGAAGAATCGTTTTTAGATTTGTTAGGGCTTGCAAAAAAAGGCGTTTCAGAATTGATTGAAAAGCAAAAAAACGTGATCAGAGGTTAGAAAATGAAAGAGATTATTTTTGCAAGCCACAATAAGGGTAAGATTGTTGAGATAAAACAAATTTTATCGCCACTCGGGATCAGGGTTTTAACTGCTGATGATATGGAATTGCCCGATGTTGAGGAAACAGGGGTGACTTTTGAGGAGAATGCCGCGCTTAAGGCTTTGACAATTGCGAAACTTAAAAAAGTTCCGTGTCTTGCAGATGATTCAGGACTTTGTGTTGATGTTTTGGACGGCAGACCGGGGGTCTATTCGGCAAGATATGCGCCAAACAGAGATTTTAACAAAGCGATGGAAATGCTGTTAAAAGAAATCAAGGAAACCGGAAAAGATGACAGAAAGGCCCATTTTTCGTGTGTGATTGTTTTAGGCTATGAGGACGGCTCATATAAAGCTTTTGAAGGAAGAGTTGACGGAACAATTGCAAAAGAGGCAAAAGGAAACGGAGGGTTCGGTTTTGATCCCGTTTTTGTGCCGCAAGGATATGATAAGACTTTTGCCGAGCTCGGCAGTGAGGTTAAAAATAAGATTTCGCACAGAGGGCGCGCTTTGCAAAAATTTGAGGCTTTTTTGAAAAAAGAAGGTTTATAGATGGGCGCAAAGGTTTATAATATTCCGCTGAGTTGTTCGTTTGTTTCGGTTTTGGCCGAGCGTTTTTTAGAGGAATATAAAAATAATCCTTTAGAGCTTTGTGATGTGGTGTTTTTGATGCCAAACAGGCGTTCGTGCCTGTCATTAAAACAAGCCTTTTTAAACGCGAACGGCTTAAAACCGTTTTTGTTGCCGCAGATTGTGCCGGTTCAAGATGTTGATGAAGATGAGATATTTTTTGATGTCGACAGCAAATTACTTTCGAGTTTGCCGAGTGCTATTTCAAACGAAGAAAGGCTGTTTTTGTTTGCAAGGTTAATTGCTTCAAAGCATGAATCATATGGAATTAAAGATATTTCATTTGCACAGAGCCTTTCGCTTGCTGCGGATTTGGGCAAATTGATTGACGGTGTTTATAACGAATCGCTTTCTTTCGATGCTTTGGATAATATTGTTCCGGAGCAATATGCCGCGCACTGGCAGGAAACCTTGAAATTTTTGAAAATCGTAACGCAGTTTTGGCCGGAAATATTAGATGAAAGAGGTGTCGTTGACGGTGTTAAGAGGCGTAACATCTTGCTTTCTCTTGAAGCTAAAAATTGGCGTGAAAAAAATTCGAGCAAACGAATTGTGGCTGCGGGTATCAGTCTTGCGTTTGAGGGACTAAAAGAAATCGTGAAAACCGTCGCAAATATGAAAAACGGTGAGGTTTTTATTTATGGTTTGGATCGGTTTTTATCAGATGAGGATTTTGAAAAAGTTGAGGCTACACATCCGCAATATGAGAAAAAGAAAATTCTTGAGCTCTTGGAGTTAAAACGCGAAGACGTTATTGATGTTGTCCGTTCTCAAGACGTTTTGAGAGAAAAACTTGTTTCTGAAGTGATGCGTCCGGCGGAAACAACCTTAAAGTGGCGAAATCTGTCAATTTTTGAGGACAAAGACAAAGCGTTTGAAAATTTACATTTAATTACGGCAGAAAACCAATTTGAAGAAGCTATGAGTGTGGCGCTTGTGATGAGGCAAACACTTGAGATAAAAGGAAAAACGGCCGCTTTGGTAACAACAGACAGAAATTTGGCCAGAGCCGTTTCAAATATGCTTAAATGTTTCGGAATTGATATTGATGATTCTGCAGGTATTCCTCTGCATTTATGTCCTATCGGAATATATTTAAGGCAGATCTTAGATGTTTTGGATGAGGCTTTTTCGCAAAACAGCATGGCGGCACTTTTGAAAAATCCGTATGTGCGCATGGGAAGCGATGTTAAAGAGCTCAGAAAAAAAGTCAGGTCGGAAGAACTTTTAAGAAGAAAGCCGAAATTTAAGCAAAGCGGCAAAGAAGAAACAGATGAAAATGAGGTTTTGCCGACACTTCTTGAAGAGGCATTTTGTGAAATCAAAGAGCTTTACAGTTCTGAAAAAGTTTCATTTAAGGCGCTTCTTAAAGCACATCTTAAGCTTGCCGAAAAACTTTCGCAAAGCGATGAACAAGAAGGGGCAGAGGTTCTTTGGCGAGGTGATGACGGCAGAGCGTGTGCGGCATTTTTGGGAAAACTGATTGATAAGGCAGAAATTGTCGGCGAGGTTTTGGCAAGAGAATATGCTGGCATTATTACAGCACTTTTGGCAACTCAAACCGTCAGACGAACGTATGGCGGTCATCCGCGGCTTAAGATTTTAGGTCCGATTGAGGCAAGGTTTAATCGCTTTGATGTGATTATCGCAGGTTCTTTTAACGAAGGTGTGTGGCCGAAGGCAAACAAAGCCGATCCGTTTATGTCAAGGTCAATGAAAAAGACTTTCGGGTTGCCTCCTGATGAAAGGGCTATCGGGGTTTTAGCCGATGATTTAAGTGCATTGATGTGTGCGCCTGAGGTTTATTTGACGCGGGCTGAGAGGGTCGGCGGTGTGCCGATGGGACCGTCGCGTTATTTGCTCAGGCTTGAAACGGTTATGAAAGCTTGCGGCTATGAAGATCTGGAGCTTGAAGATTTGTTTTATGTTAAATTGGCCCAAAAATTGCAGGAGCTGGATAAAAGGCAAAAAATCGAGCCTCCGGAGCCAAGACCTCCGCTGCCGGTGCGTCCGCGAAAGTTTTCGGCTACGTCTATTGCAACGCTGATGACCGATCCGTATGAAATATATGCTAAATATATTTTGAAACTGCCTGTTTTAAAAGATTTGGACGAAGGTGTCGGGCAAACAGACTATGGGACGATTGTGCATGACAGTTTGGAAGAATTTACGAAAACTTATGACAAAGCTTTTGAGATCAAAGATGCGTTTGAGTTTTTAATGAATATCGGAAACAGGCAATTTGAAAAATATCGCTTAGAGCCGAAACAAAAGGCCTTTTTCAAGGCAAGATTTGAAAAAACGGCAGAGTGGTTTTGTGCTATTGAAAAAGATCAGCGCGACAAGATTTTCAAAAGTGTTTGCGAAGTTTGGGGAAAAATTACGCTAAAAGTACCGGCCGGCGATGTTGTCTTAGAGGCAAGGGCTGATCGTGTGGACGAGAGAAAAGACGGAACGTATGAAATTATCGATTATAAAACAGGAAGAGCGCCAAGCCTTGCTGAGATGAACTCGGGGTATGCACCGCAACTTGTGGTTGAGGCAATGATTGCACAAAACGGCGGGTTCGAATCAAATGGGGTTAAACTGGCGGCAAAAGAAGTCAGTCGTTTGGCTTATTGGAGAATGGGTGAGAAAGTTGTCGGGCAGGAAAAAGATGTTGATTTGCTTGTTGAAAAAACAGAAAAACAAATCAGCGAACTCTTGCGTGCTTTTGATGATGAAAAAACGCCCTATTTGGCAAGACCGAATCCTAAACATATGCCGAAATATTCAGATTATGAACATCTGGCACGAGTAAAAGAATGGGCTTCAGGAGATGACAAGAATGAATAAGACTGAAGACATCAAAAAAGAAAAGAGCGCATTGGAAGCGCGGGCTGTTTCAAAACAGGCTTTGGCCTCAGATCCGAAACTTTGCGTTTGGGTTGAGGCTTCGGCAGGAACAGGTAAAACCAAGGTTCTGTCAGACAGAGTTTTAAGGCTTCTGCTTGAAGGGGTTGAACCCTCTAAAATATTGTGTTTGACCTATACAAAAGCGGCAGCGGTTGAGATGAATAATCGTATTTATTCAAGGCTTTCAAAATGGGCGGTGGAGCCGCAAGGGGATTTGGAAGACGAGATAAAAACGCTTTACGGCAATCATTTTGTTTTAGAGAAAAACAGTGAGCTAACCGATGTGGCGCGGACGTTGTTTGCGCGCGTTTTAGATGCGCCGGCGCCGATTAAAATTCAGACCATACACAGTTTTTGTGAGGAGATTTTAAAAAGATTTCCTTTAGAGGCAAATGTCTCGCCTTATTTTGAGGTGATGGATGAGCGCACAACCGATGAGGCTCTTTCTCAAATCAGCAAACATGTTTTGCAAGAGGCACAAAGCGCTGTTTCAGAGGAAATAAGCGATGCGGTGATGTTTTTGACCGCAAATATGAAAGAGTTCGGGTTTGAGGAGTTGCTTGCCGATCTGACGGGGCAGAGAAGTAAGCTGATGCGTGTTATATCGGCATTTTCGGGGACAGATCAGTTTTTAGAGACTTTAAGAAAAAAGCTTAAGCTTGAAGAAAATCCTTCAAAAGAAGGTGTTTTGCGACGCTTTGAAAAAGGAATTGATCGCGGCCTGATGAAAAAATGCGTTTTAGCACTTTTAGAGGGATCAAAAAAAGATAAAGAGCATGGCACATATCTGGCGGATGCACTTGAAAAATTTGATTTTGAAATTTATCGGAAAGCCTTTTTAACTCAAAACGGCGATATCCTTTCAACGCTTGCTTACAAAGATTCTGTAAAAGCCATGGGCAATATTATAGAGGTTATGAGTCTTGAGGCTGTGCGCGTTAAGTTTGCACTTGAGGAAATGAAAAGCGTGCGCCTTTATGAAACAACAAGGGCTGTGTTTGTTTTGGCTAAAAGGCTGATTGATGAATATGGAGAATATAAGCGCAAAAATGCGCGTATGGACTATGAAGATTTGATTGTGCTGACTAAAAATTTGCTTGAAAGCAAAGATGTGGCGTCATGGGTTTTGTTTAAGCTTGATGAGGGTGTTGAACATATTTTGATTGACGAGGCACAGGATACATCACCGAACCAATGGGCAATTGTGAAAGCTTTAACCGATGAGTTTTTTTCAGGACTTGGGCAATCAAGCAAACAAAGAACCGTTTTTGCCGTCGGCGACAGAAAGCAATCCATTTATCGTTTTCAGGGGGCTGAACCTGAACGATTTGATCAAATGAGGCATTTTTATAAGGGTGTGATTGCGGATTTTGAGACAGTGCATCTTGATGTTTCTTTTCGCTCAACGGGTGCTGTTTTAGATTTTGTGAATGATTTGTTTTCTATCGAAGGGGCAGATAAAGGTTTGGTGGACGGAGAAGAAAAGGTTTTTCATCTGCCTTATCGAATCGGAGATGCGGGCAAGGTTGAGCTTTGGGCTTTGAGCCAAGAGGAAAACGAGGATAAAGATCAGGACAAGGGCTGGACTTTGCCGATTTATGCGAAACATAAAGAAAGCGCGCAAACAAAAATGGCAGTAAAAATCGCACGAGAAATTAAGAATCTTGTCGAAAGCAAAGAAATTTTGGCTTCAAAAGGAAGGCCTCTACGCTATAAAGATTTTATGGTTTTAGTGCAGCGCAGAAGCGGTTTTGTTGATGATTTTGTGAAAGCATGTAAGCAAAACGGTGTTGAAATCAGCGGGGTTGATAAGCTCAAGCTTAATGAGCAAATTGCGGTTCAGGATTTGATTTCGCTTGCGAAGTTTTTGTTGTTGCCGGCAGATGATTTAAGTTTGGCGGAAGTTTTAAAATCACCGCTTTTCGGGTTAAATGATGATGATCTGTTTGATCTTTGTTATGACAGGGGCTCAAGTTCTTTGTGGCAAAGGCTGAATGCAAATTCAAAATATGGGGCCGAATGTGCGTTTTTAGCGGAGCTTTTAGCACTTTCTGATTTAAAACGTCCGTATGAGCTTTTCGGTGCGATTTTGTATGAGTTCAAAGGAAAGAAAAAGTTTTTGGCAAGGCTTGGCTCGGAAGCTTCGGACGCATTAGATGAATTTATGAATTTAACGCTTGAATTTGAAGTTGATCATGTGCCGAATTTGCAAAATTTTGTGCGCTGGATCGGACAAACCAAAATTGAGGTTAAGCGCGAGATGGAACAGATGACACAAGATGCGGTGCGAATTATGACGGTTCATGGTTCTAAAGGGTTGCAATCTCCGGTTGTGATTTTGCCTGATACGGTGCGTGAGCCATGGATGAACAAGGGTAAGGGTATTGTTTTTGATGAAAATGTTGTTTATTTTCCGCTTTGCGGAGATGATTATGATTTAAATTGTGAGGCTGTCTTTGAACAAGAAAAAAATAAGGCCTATGATGAATACAGGCGGCTTCTTTATGTGGCTCTGACGAGAGCGGAAGACAGGCTTTATATTTGCGGATACGGTAAACCTAAAAAGGATGATAAAAGTTGGTATGGACTTTGTGTGCAAACAATGGAAAACAGAGGCTTAAAAGAAGAAAAAGGGAAGATTGTTTGCAAAACCGAGCAATTTGCAGATGTGGAAGTTAAGTTGAAAAAAGAAGCTAAAATTAAAGAAAGGGATTCATCTTTTGTTTATCATCTGCCACCGGCTGAAAGCCCGATGAGCAAGCCTTATTCACCCTCACATATGCAAGACGAAGACGATCAGCCTGTTGCTTCACCATTGACCGATGAAGGGTTCTTTTATAAACGCGGTTTGATTATTCATAAGCTTTTGCAAATGTTGCCGAATAAAAGCTCCGGTCAGGACAGAAAGAAGCTGATTGAAGAATATCTTTCAGGACAGGCAGATTTGAGTGAAAAGTATCGTAAAGATATTTTAGAAGAAGTTTCACAACTTTTGGAAGATCCGCGATTTTCTTTTGTTTTCGGTGAAAACTCAAGGGCAGAAGTTCCGGTTATGGGCGAAGTTGAAGGAAAAATTATTTCAGGGCAAATTGATCGTTTGGTTGTTTTTGACGATAGGGTTGTTATTGTGGATTTTAAGACGAACAGACCGGCGGCAAGCGAACGTTCGGAAGTTGCAGAGCAATATGTGAAACAAATGGATGTTTATCGCAAACTTTTGGAAAAAGTTTATGAAGGGCGAGCGGTTGAGACATATATTTTATGGACTAATACATTAAAGTTGATGAAAATTTAAAATTTAGGTTGTTTAGCTAAAGTTTTAATTTTAATATCAAAACAAAGAATTATATTTCTTAAAGGTTTATTTTTAGAAAGGATAAAAAATGTTATCATTGAGCGAAAGCGATTTTCAAAAAGAAGTTTTAGACTCCAAAGGTTTGGTTTTGGTTGATTTTTGGGCAGAATGGTGTGGACCATGTCGTCAATTAGGGCCGATTTTGGAGAGTGTTTCACAGACGATGCCGGAAGTAAAATTCTGCAAAGTCAATGTTGACGAAGCCCCCTCTACAGCTGCATCTTTCGGGATTAGAAGTATTCCGAGTATGTTTTTGTTTAAGGACGGTAAGCAAGTTGATATGAAAGTCGGTTTTACATCAGCAGAGACTGTAACGTCGTGGATTAACGGACACAAATAAAACTTTTTAAGATTTTTTAAAGCACCTCATGTGAGGTGCTTTTTTTGGTGATAAATGATTTCTTTTTATGCTTTTTTTATGGTTTTAGGTAAAATGGGCGAAAAATCGGAGAATAGCTAATATGAAAAGATGTCCTTTATATGAAAAAGCTTTGAAATTGCTTTATAAAGAATATGATGATGTTTTTGAAATTGTTAAAAGCAGTTCATATCACAGAGCATTTGCTAATGAAAAAATTAGACATTCTATGCAGGTTTTGGGCGCCGGAAACGGTATATTAAAACATGAGAAATATTTTTTAAATAAGCCTTCTGATTTTATTGAAACGGCAAGAGTGGCAATTTTGTTGCATGATGTTTATCGTTTTAAAGAAATTTTGGGTTGGTTTGAAAGCAATACGAAAATTGATCATGGTGAAAAAGGAGCAGAATTTCTTTCTCAAACCGATGATTTCAATAATATTTTGATTACAATGCCTATTAAACATCATGGGCATATGATTGAAAAAATGTATGAAGATGAGGCTTATCAAAAACTCGATGATAAGACGAAAGATGAGGTTAGGCATATTGCATTTGCGGTTAGAGATGCAGATAAAATCGCTAACTGGAATCTGCTTAAAAATGAATGGGAAAATATGAAAGAGGTTTGGTTGCCTTATCCTAACGATCATTCGAAGGTGCAAGCAGAAATTAATAAGGAGCTTTGGGGGTGGTTTATGCACTTTAAGGTGGCGCCGAATAATTTGCGCCGGAGCAATGCGGACGTGGCTATGTCTGTTATTTGTTGGCTTTTTGATATGAACTATCATTATAGTATTTTATATTGTCAAAAGCTTGATTTGTTTAAAGGAATGTGTGAGATTTTAAGAAAATTTGAGGTTGATGAGCACAAGGTCAAAACCGTATATCAGGTGATGGAAGATTTTGTTTTGAAAAAATTCGGTATTAAGATTTAAGGTTATTCAAAAGTAAACACGACAGCATTTTTTGCGCCGCAATATTTTTTTGCATTTTCATCAGAAACGGGGAGCCCTAATGTTCCGCCGTATGTAAATTCTGCAGGTGTTTCTTCGTTTTCAACTTTGACTGAAACGAGACCGATTGCCGGCTCAAATTTTGAGGTAAGAATTTTTTTGCAAACGTTGCGGTCGAGATTTAAGTAGGTAAGGCTGAAAAAAGTTTCAGTCGGCATAACGGCAGAACCCGAACTGTCGCGTCCGATTAAAATTTCAGAGCGGTTTTTACTGTAAATTTTTCCGCCGCGGATTTGTGTCGGGGTAACAAGAGCATTTTTGATTGCAAATTCGGTGTCTAAGCCGCGGTAATCCATGCTTTTTTGAAAATGAGCACGGATATTTTGTGTCAGGGTTTGGATTTCGTCCGTGACACCGACCGTTTGGCTCGGTTTGAGCAAAAAGAACAGCAATAAAAACAAAGCAATGGCAACAGCGCACACAATGCCTAAAAAAGCATTTGATGACAATTGAAAGCGCTTGTTGCCAAAGATTGTTTTCATTTTTTTATCCCATCGCAGAGGTGATTTGATCTTGCATGTCGAACACGCCAAACACAGCCCATGCGATAATGGCGGCAACGGTTAAGATGGCAACCATGTTCAAAATAGAAGCTTTTTGTTCAATCATATAAACAGATTCTTCAAGCCAGTTGTTTGCTAAGCTTTCAAGCGCTTCTTCAAAGTTATCAAGTTCGGCATAAATCTTAAGGTCGGCAATAATTTCTTTATCAGGGAACTGGAAGCCCGCTTTGTTTAGCGCCTGACCTAAGTTGTCACCGTTTTTGATGTATTTTAAGGTGCCGTCAATACGTTCTTTTAAATAGCGGCTGGCATCACGTTTTAAGCTCGTTAAAGCCACAGAAACCGGCACACCGCCTTTAACAAGTGCGGATAAAGCGAGTAACCATGTGATGCCGACGAAGATTTTGTATAATGACCATGGCGGAATGTTATCAAATTTCGTGCGAATTGCACCTGTCCAAATACTAATGGTTGAGTAAATAATTAAGGCAACAATCGGGAAAGCCATAAATGCCATCAGCCAGTTCTTTTGAACCCATTCGGAAAGGTCAACAAGGGTTTTACCTGTGCCAACCCAGTTTAAGCCCGGAACAGCTTCAAGCATCGGCGGAACCATGTAAACACCAATAGCCCAAATAATTAAGACGGACATCATGAACAAGAACGACGGGTAAGCAATTGCGGCCACAATCGGTCTGATCATTTTTGTGGAACCTTCGGCAACTTTAATTAAGTTTAATAAAGCGCTTTCAAGGTTTGATACGTCACCGACGGAAAGCATTAAACGTTCACGGTCGGGCGCCCAACCTTTTAAGGCATCAGAAAACGGAAGACCGTTTTGAAGTGCGTGTCCCCAACTTGCCATGGCAATAGCCATCGGTTCGCCGTTGTTTTTTCCGCCGTTTGTTAAACCATCATGTAGCATGTCAAGCGCATCCATCAACGAGAACCGGTTGCGCAGCAATGAGGCTAATTTTCGGTAGATTTTTAATCTGCCGGCATTGGAAAGATTGCAGATAATTCGGGCATAATAAACTTCAATAGAGCCAAGGGAACGCATGGCTTTGTTAAATCGGGTTCTGTTTTTTACTTCTGGCATTTTATTTTATCCCTAATATACCGGACGTTGGTCAAGCAATCCGCACCAACGCTCTAATTCATCCAAATCAATATAACCTTT
>OMQZ01000034.1 GCA_900313355.1 uncultured Rhodospirillaceae bacterium | reverse complement strand
TGAAGAATCTTTCTGCTGGAGCAAGGAAGAGAAGACTCTCATAGCACTTTATTCTTCGTTATGATTCTTTTTCTAAAACACAACGTGTGGAGGAATAACAATGTCAAATGTACGCTTCTGCAGGCGTTGCGTTATGAATAACGCTTCGGATAAAACTATTACCTTTGACGAAAACGGGTATTGCAACTATTGCACCAGAGCGTTGTCCGAAATTGACACAAGTGTCTATTTCCCGAACGAGCGCGGTCAAAAAAAGCTCGATGCGATGATCGCCATGCTCAAAGAAGAAGGAAAAGGAAAAGCCTATGACTGCATTATGGGCATTTCGGGCGGATTGGATTCGTCTTATCTTGCCTATTTGGGAAATAAATGGGGTCTTCGCATTCTGGCTGTTCACATAGACGACGGGTATGACACAGAGATATCCAAGAGCAACATCAAAAAACTATGCGATGCAGCACATATCGAATTGCGCTCAATAAAGCCGGATCCCGAACAGTTCAACGATTTAACGCTTGCGTATATGAAGGCGGGCGTGCCGGATCTGGCGGTGCCGCAAGACAATGTGTTATTTGCTTTTTTGTATGAAAATGCAAAAAAGGAAAGAATCAAGTACTTCCTGTCGGGCGGCAATTTTGCATTGGAATGCATCCTGCAGAACGGTTTTGGCCATGATGCATTTGACAAGATCAACATTCTCGATATTCATCGAAAATTTGGAACAAAGCCTGCTGACAAATTGAAGTTCACTTCATCGTATGAGAAATATCTCAACAATAAACTTGGAAAATGCATCGAGCTGAGACCGTTAAATTATATTGACTATAACAGAGATCGAGCATTTGCTGAGTTATCATCTTTCTGTGGCTTCGAATACTATGGAAGAAAACACCTGGAAAACAAGCTTACCGCCTTTGTACAGCTATATTGGCTGCCAAAAAAATTCGGTGTTGATAAACGTCCCTCCCATTTGTCCAGCATGATCGTGTCCGGACAAATGACGCGGGAGCAGGCAATGAAGGAACTGGAAAGCCCCCTGTACGAAGAAAGCATGATGCAGGAGTATATCGCCTTTATTAAGAAAAAGCTTCAAATCTCAGACACAGAGTTTGATGCGCTCATGGCCGCGCCGGCCCATAAGCACGAAGAGTATAAAACGGATAAACTGGCAGTAGTGGTGAGGAAAGTGATCCGGTGAAATGATTGAAATGAAAGAGAGGAGATAATTGCGGGCTCCTGCTCTAGTACATAATTGTTTGATACGGCGAAGGAGAATACGTGATGCTTGCACTAAAAATATGCCCTGTTGATTGGAAAAGGGAAAGTCGCGATAAAAGGGAGCTTTCAGTTTACCAAGAATTGGGGGCGGAAACTCTTGTTGTTGCGAAAGGTGGATCCAGAGATTATGGTCGGGAAGACTGTGTGGACGGATTTCGGGTTCGGAGATTGACCACCAGACCTGTTTCCTGCTTTCCTCTCTCTCTAAATCGTATTCTTTCACTTTTTTACTGGGCGCATTATACCAGAAATCTTCAGGCGGATGTTATTTCCGGCCATGACCTCGGCGGACTTGCGATCGGCTGGATGTCAAACTGGTTTTCAAGGAAAAAAGCTGCATTAATATATGACTCACATGAATTTGAGATTGGGCGAAACACGAAAAGAACTGCCGTTCAAAAGTGGTTTGTCGCGCATCTTGAAAGATTTTTGATGAACAGGTGCGTTTTTTCCATCATGGTCAATGACAGCATTGCTGACGAGGTTCAACGTATTCACCATCTGAAAGAGCGGCCAATCGTTGTCAGGAGCACGCCCGAGCGTTGGGTAATTCAAAAAGAAGACTGTGAAACGGTCAGGAAACAGTTCCTTGAAAGCGGAGGTTGGCGTACTGATGAGACAGCTTGTGAACAGCCGTTTTTGGTTAGCTATCACGGCGGATTGACAACAGAGCGGGGTATTGAGACTGTTATCAAATTGACGGCTGTCAACCCGCACGTTCGCGCGGTGATAATAGGGGACGGAGATGAGGCATATGTACGGACGCTCAAGACATTGGCAAGGGAAATAAATGTTGAGGATCGTATTCTGTTTCATCCTGCCGTTCCGCTAGATGAGCTATGGAAATACGTCGGCGCAGTCGATCTGAGCTTGATTTTATTATCAGGAAAACCAAAAAGTTATTATTTATCCTTACCCAACAAGTTTTTTGAGAGCATCCAGTCTTTAACTCCATTGGTTACAGCTGATTTTCCGGAGCTTAAGAGATTGATCGACTATTATCAAATCGGATTGACCTGTGATCCTGACGATCTGAATGCAGTCAATACCTGCGTGGAAAAAATGCGCACCGATAAGGATTTTTATGCTCGGTGCAAGGAGAACATTGGAAAAGCGAAGGAAGACCTCTGCTGGGAAAAAGAAAAACAGGTGTTGATTGACGCTTGCAAACAGTACCTGAGGTAAGGGGCAAAAACACAGCAAATGTAATGGCCTGCGACTTTTTGGTTTTTATAATCTGATGCTTGGCCACCTGAAAACTTGGCAGGTTATTCTGCCCTTGTTTGTTGGCAGCTGATTCTTTCGCCGCTGTGAAATGCAGCGAATATCATTGATTAACAGACTTATCGTTTCGATGAATAGTGTTTTCTGAGCATATGGCATATTACAAAGATGAGCCCATGGCGGTTCAAGCAACAAGATTACGCCGGAAAAAGCAGAATGAGATTAAGAGATAGTTGCTTAATGAATAAAGAATATGTTCGACTTCTAAAAAACTCTTTTGTTAACCTGAAAAACCGGGGCGCATTTCATCTCGTGCTTGCTGGGTTTATGACAAAATTTGCATCATTTTTCGGGTCAATTTTTATTGTTCGATTAATGAGCAAGCACGATTACGGCATTCTCAGCTATTATGAAAATTTTTATGGTTATTTTGTAATACTTGTCGGCGCCGGGCTTACAAACGGTTTGCTGCGGTACATGGTGATTGCAAAAGATATCCCTGAGAAAAAGAGCTGCTTTTTGCACGCTGCCCGGCGGGGCTCGTTATGGAATATCTTTCTTGTGGGTTTCGCCTTGCTGTTTCTGTATTATTATCCGCATCCCGAATCGTTTCGCGGGTATTACTACATAGCTGTGTTGTTAACTTTATGTATCCCTTTCTCGTTTTTCCTGAATGCTGGTCTCAACTCATTGCGCGGACTGTTTGACAACAAGAATTACTCGATCATTGCTTTTTCCACATCCTGTTTTTTGATTATTGCAAGAGTCGCCGGTGCATATATCGGAGGATTAAACTATACCGCATTGTTTCGTCTGGTAGCTGAGTTTTTGTGCGCCGCTTTCTGCTGTGGCTTTCTTTATTCAAAATACTTCAAGGGAACGGCAAAAAGCACGCTGACAAAAGAGCTTGCCAGGAAAATGGATAGTTTTTCTTTCCAAATGATGTTTACGAATGGTCTGTGGGCAATATTCATGCTCAATGACGTGTTCTTGATCGGGCAATTATCAGGAAGCGAAACTGTTTTAGCTGAGTATAAAATAGCTTACGTGGTCCCTGCAAATTTATCAATTCTTGTTTCGGCTATCGGAATCTTCGTGGCGCCTTATTTCACAAAATATGAGCATTCCGGAAATTACGATTGGATCAGAAGATACTTTAAGGTTGTCTTAAAGATTACCATGTTGATTATGGGTATGGCTAGTATCGTGTGCTTTTTACTGGCTAAACCGATTATTCTTTTGATGTATGGAAATGCTTACTTGCCCGCTGTTCCTATTATGAGAGTTCTGCTTGTTGCTTCCTTTTTTAATAACGGTATAAGGGCTTCAATTGCAAATATTTTATCTGCAACCGGCATGCAGAAAAGCAATTTGGCTGTAGCAGTTGTTGGAATTGTGTTGCAAGTAGTAATTGACATTTT
>OMQZ01000168.1 GCA_900313355.1 uncultured Rhodospirillaceae bacterium | reverse complement strand
GCCAAAGATTTAAACCTTTCTGAAGAGCAGCAACAAAAAGCCAAAGAAATCCGTGAAAACGGCAAAAAAGAAATTGAACCGTTAATGGAAGAAATGAAAGATCTTCGCGAAAAGATGGATACTAAACGCAAAGCTAACATGGAAGAATTTGAAAAGATTTTGACACCGGAACAAAAAGCAAAATTTGAAGAACTCAAAAAGAATGCGCCAAAGCCGGAAAACAGAAATCATTTTAGAGGTCCGAGACACACAATACACGGTCCTCATGGTCCTCACATGATGCAAGAAGGTAAAGATTTTGCAATGCCGAAGCCGCAAATTCCAGAAGTCGTTGACACACAGGCGACACCTCAAGAATAAAACACATTATTAAAAAAAACGCCTTCAAAAATGAAGGTGTTTTTTTATGATCCATGCAACTATTTTCTTGACTTTTCAAACATTTTTTTGATATACTGATAAGAGTATTTTAGAGTTTAGGAGGAAGCAATGAAAAAAGTAATATTTTTATCAACTCTTTTAATCACCTCAGCACTCAGCATGACTGTTATGGCTGAGGCACAGAGTTGGTCTTGTGGCCAGAATTGTACGGCAACATTAACTGATGGTGTTATGACAGTCTCCGGCACTGGAAGTATGGACAACTATACAGCTGACACAATACCATGGAAAGATTCAATTGAATCAATTACAAGTGTGGTTGTTCAATCTGGTATAACAAATTTAGGTGTTCGCTCATTTCAAGGTGCCTCTAATGTAACATCCGTGTCCCTACCTGAAGGTTTAACCTCAATTGCTGATGGTGCCTTTAACAAAGCATCTTCTTTAACCTCAATCAACATTCCAAGCACTGTTACTTCGATTGGAAACGGTGCTTTTCAATACGCAACTTCTTTACAAAACATAGATTTACCGGATGGGCTAACATCCATCGGAACCCATGCTTTTAACCATGCCGAAAGCTTAGTTAGTATTGATATCCCTGAATCTGTAACTTCAATTGGAAGGACAGCCTTTCAATACGCGACATCACTTGAGAGCGTGACACTTCCGAGTGGTTTAACTGAAATCGGGGATTATATGTTCAACCATGCAGAAAGTTTAAAAAGTCTTGTTATTCCTGACGGCGTCACTTCTATTGGAAGAACTGCTTTTCAAGGCACCACGTCTCTTGAAAGCATAAACATTCCAAGCGGCGTAACATCAATTCAAGATTATACATTCAGCGGAGCGGAAAATCTTAAAAATATTACTCTTCCTGATGGAATTACCTCAATCGGATATGCCTCTTTTGCCAACACAAATAACTTAGAAAGCATAAACATTCCAGACTCTATCGAATCAATTGGAGACTTTGCTTTTAGAAACGCTTATGCACTAACGAGCATTGAATTTCCAGAAGGATTGCAAACAATCGGAAATTCCGCCTTTGAAGCGACAAGCCTTGGAAGTGTTGAATTACCGGATTCCGTCATTTCAATCGGTAGTTATGCCTTTGGTCAAGCATATGCATACAATGATTATCTGACAGGTCGTATTGATACCATTATCCTTGGTGAAAACATTCAAGAAATCGGCGATACTGCTTTTTCAAGAAATACCGCGACATCTATTGTTTTACCTGAATCTTTGTTTGCTGACGGCAGAGAGCTAAATCCGTTTGCTTTTGAATATAGCAACATCGCAACAGTATATTGTCCGGAAGGCAACCAAAAATGTTTAAGTTTCACCCCAATGCACTGCACCGGTGATATAGATGAAGACGGCAGAACATGTCTTGGAGAAATTGTGCCCTCATCAATTCAGCTTACAAAAGAAACATACAAAATAGCACCTGACGGATCATATATACTAAATGGTGTAAAATACGCATCATTTTCCTCGATGCAGAAAAATGAAAACGGACGCGCAATAAAACGAATTTATACTGTTGATGAAGCTCAAGCTCTCTCAAAAACAACAGGAAATAAATTCAGTATACGTTATAAATAAGTTTCTCTGCTTATTATAAAGCCTACTTTAAAAAGTAGGCTTTTATTTATTACATCATATTCAACTCGTCGAATTTAACCTGTATTTCAAGCCACAGAGTTTCTTTTTCGTCCTTCTCTGACTTCAGATCTTCTAAAGAAGAACTTAATTCATCAAACCTTTGAGGATTCTTTGTATAAAGATCAACATCTTCTGATAAAATTTTCTCAATTTCTTTAATATGTTCTTCCAAATTCTCAATTTCTTGAGGTAAAACTTCGAGCAATCTTTTATCTTTATACGAAAGCTTGGTCATATTTTTCGGTTTATCATAAACTTGAGTTTTGGGCTCGGGTTTCAAATTTTTATTTTCCTTTTTTATAGGCATATTTTTAAGTTTCTCAAGTAACTCAGTATATGAGCCCACATGTTCATATATACTCCCGTCACCTCTCATATATAAAACAGAACTTGCCACCTTATCCATAAAATCACGATCATGGCTCACAAGCAAAATTGTTCCCTCATATTCATCCAAAACTTCTTGCAATAAATCAAGGGTATCCATATCAAGATCGTTCGTTGGCTCATCCAAAACCAAAAAATTTGATTCTTGAGCAAGCGCAAGCGCGAGCATCAACCTGTTTTTCTCACCACCCGAAAGTGTCGACACGAGAGCTTCTGCCTGTTCGGGCTTAAAAAGAAAATCTTTCAAATAAGCCACAACATGACGCCAATGCCCCCTCACCCAAATATGATCCCCTGACGGACAAAGTGTTTTCCACAAACTTTTTTTAGGATTCAAAGTTATTCTGTTTTGATCAAAATAAGCCTCGGTCAAATTTTTTCCCATGCGCACAAGACCGCTATCCGGCTCAATTTTTTTAGTCAGTAATTTAATTAAGGTCGTTTTTCCTGCACCATTGGGTCCGACAACCCCTAACCTGTTCCCCCTCATCACACGAATAGAAAAATCTTTAACAATATCCCTGTCACCATAAGATTTACATATATGCTTGGCTTCAATAACCATTTTAGATTTCAGCTCACCGGTTTCAATCTCAAGATTAACCGTTCCTATTTGCTTAATTTGTTCTCTGCG
>OMQZ01000070.1 GCA_900313355.1 uncultured Rhodospirillaceae bacterium | reverse complement strand
GGTGCGGCCGAGAGGACTTGAACCTCCATGAACTTAGTTCATAACGACCTCAACGTTACGCGTCTACCAATTTCGCCACGGCCGCATTTCCATAAGATGCATAATCAATATTCTAAAAACAAAAAAGAATCAAGAGTTTTTTTTCGTTTTTTTGAAAAATTCTTTCCTCATGAATTTTCTTGACAAAATTATTTTTTTGGTTTATGTTTTCTGCTCAGAAATCTATTAAACTATATACTATGACAGCTATTATTATTTTTCTTTCTTTCCTCACTGCGGTTGCTATCGCCTTTTTGTACAAACGGTTCAGATGGAAGAAGAACTTCAACCGAGAAGCTCTGCTCCTCTCTGATCAGGCACTTGAGGAATCTATTTGGCGGCTTTGGGAAAATGCCTGTAGCGACAATTTTCCGCTTCAGCTTTCAATCAAGCTTGATGTCTTTGAGCAAGAAGCAACCCGCCGACGTTACTGCCGTTACTAAAATAATTACAAAGAAACACCGCCCTTTTTACGAGCGGTGTTTTCTGTTTTTGCCTTAAGTTTATTCGGCAACTTTGTGCTCTGCCATATGCTCTAATAATGAACGTTTTTCTTTAACGTCTTCCTGAGCTTTGTTTAAGAGCTTTTCGTAACGATCCGGATTCATCTTATTGACGACCTGGAAACGTGTTTCTGTTGCCATATATTCAGCCAAAGGTTTCGATGGTGCTTTTGAATCAAGCATCAAAGGTGCTTTCCCTTCTTTGATGTTTTCCGGATTGTAACGATAAATCGGGAACGAACCTGATTCAACCGCATCTTTTTGGTGAGACAACCCGTCTGCCATATTCAAACCTTGGTTGATGCACGGACAATATGCAATGATGATTGACGGGCCATCGTAGCTTTCAGCTTCGTTGAATGCCTTAATTGTTTGCATATCGTTTGCACCTAATGCAACTTGTGCTACATAAACATTACCGTAGCTCATTGCAATCATTCCGAGGTCTTTCTTGGCAAGTTCCTTACCGGCTGTTGCAAACTTAGCAGAAGCGCCCATCGGGGTTGCTTTAGATTGCTGACCGCCTGTGTTTGAATAAACACCCGTATCAACAACCAAAATGTTGATATTTCTGCCTGATGCGATGGCATGATCAACACCGCCGAAGCCGATATCATAAGCCCAGCCGTCACCACCGATAATCCAAACAGACTTCTTAATCAGGTAATCAGCCATTTCACTTAAATGTTTGGCTTCTTCCGTCTTGATAGAAGAAAGCTCTTTTCTTAAAAGCTCAACATAATCACGTTGCAAATCAATTTCAGCATCTGTGCTTTGAGGGTTAGAAATCAACTTTTGCGTAACATCAGAAAGCTTATCTTTTAAGCCATCAAGCAATGTTAATGCCGTTTCTTTTCCGTGATCAATTGAAAGACGCATACCAAGACCGAACTCGGCATTGTCTTCAAAGAGTGAGTTTGCCCAAGCCGGACCATGACCTTTTTCATCTTTGCAATATGGTGTTGTCGGCAAGTTACCGGAATAGATTGAAGTACAACCTGTTGCATTTGCAATGACCATTCTGTCACCGAAGAGCTGTGTCAAAAGCTTAATATAAGGTGTTTCACCGCAGCCAGCACAAGCTCCTGAATATTCAAACAAAGGTCTGATCATCTGGGTTGTCTTCGGCAAGTTCTTTGCTACATCAGTGCGTTTAACATAAGGCAATGTTTCAAAGAATGCCCAGTTTTTCTTTTCGACATCCAGATGATTTTCAATATGATCCATATTGATAGCATGTAATTCCGGATTGTCTTTATTCTTAGCCGGACAAGCCGTTACACAAACGCCGCACCCCGTGCAATCTTCCGGTGAAATTTGAAGCATAAATTTTTTGCCTGCAAATTCTTTACCCTTATAATCAGCACGTCTTAATGTTGCCGGTGCATTTTTAAGTTCTTCATCAGATGCAACTTTCATTCTGATCACACCATGCGGACAAACAATTGAACATTTACCGCATTGAATACATGTGTTTTCATCCCAAACCGGAATTTCAGTTGCAATGCAACGTTTTTCATATTGCGTTGTAGCTGTCGGCCATGTGCCATCGACAACATCTTTTAATTCAGAAGTTGTTACTTTGTCGCCATTTTCCGCAATGAGTTTGGCTGTTAATTTTTTCACAAACTCAGGTGCATTGTCTGGCACTGCCGGCAAACGATGAAATGAAGATGTCACATGGTCAGGATATGTTACTTCAAACAAGTGTTCAAGTGAAGCATCAACAGCTGCATAGTTCTTTTGAACGACGGCGTCGCCCTTCTTTGAATATGTTTTCTTAATAGCTGCCTTGATTTGAGCAATAGCTTCATCTTTCGGCAAAATATTTGAAATTGCAAAGAAGCACGTCTGCATAACGGTGTTAATGCGTTGTCCCATACCGGTTGCACGCGCAACTTCAACAGCATTAATCGTATAGAATTTTAATTTTTTTGAAATGATTTGTTCTTGAACTTCAATCGGCAAGTGGTCCCAAACTTGTTCGTGGCTGTAAGGCGCATTAAGCAAGAATGTGGCCCCCGGTTTTGCAATCTTCAAAATATCCACCTTGTTCATAAATTGGAACTGGTGACAAGCCACAAAATCAGCTGCCGTAATCAAATAAGCTGATCTGATCGGGTTGTCTGAAAAACGAAGGTGTGATGTTGTCATCGAGCCTGATTTGCGAGAGTCATAAACAAAATAACCTTGTCCGTATTTACCGGCATCTTCCGCAATAATCTTGATTGAGTTTTTGTTCGCGCCAACCGTTCCGTCAGCACCTAAGCCAAAGAATACAGCGCGCACAACATCTTGCGGTTCAACATCAAATGTTTCATCATAGTTCAGTGATTTAAATGTGACGTCATCTACAATACCAACCGTAAAACCATTAATCGGTTTAGAACTTGTCGCATTTTCAAAAACGGCTTTAACCATTGCAGGGGTGAACTCTTTTGATGACAAGCCGTAACGGCCGCCGTAAATTTTCGGTAAAGATGAGAGTTTTCCGTTTGAAAAGGCTTGAGACAAAGCTGTTACAACGTCTAAGTACAAAGGTTCGCCCAAAGCGCCCGATTCTTTTGTACGATCCAAAACAGAAACCGTTTTAACGCTTGACGGCAATGCCTTTAATAAAGATTCAGCGGGGAACGGACGATAGAGATGAACTTTTAAAACACCTAATTTTTGCCCGTGAGCATTCAAATATTCAATTGCTTCTTCAACTGTTTCAGCACCTGATCCCATCACAACAATAACGTGTTCGGCATTTTTATCACCTGTGTAATCAACAACATGATATTGACGGCCTGTGATGGATGCAAACTTATCCATCTCTTCTTGAACGATGCCTTCAACCTTTTCATAAAACGGGTTAGAAGCTTCTCTTCCTTGGAAGAAAACATCAGGGTTTTGTGCCGTACCTCTGATAACAGGTTTTTCCGGACGCAAAGCGTGTTCAGCATTGAACTTGTAGTTCACATCTTTTAACATCGCTCTTAAATCATCATCTGATAAAAGTGAAATCTTTTTGATCTCATGAGATGTTCTGAAACCATCAAAAAAGTGCATAAACGGAACACGTGATCTCAAAGTTGAGGTTTGAGCAATCGCAGCCATATCGTGAGCTTCCTGAACAGAATTTGAAGCGAGCATTGCAAAACCTGTTTGACGACATCCCATCACATCAGAGTGGTCGCCGTAGATTGACAAGGCATGATATGCAAGCGAACGCGCTGCAACATGCATCACAAACGGGCTTAGTTCACCTGCGATTTTATACATATTCGGAATCATCAAGAGCAAACCTTGCGAAGCCGTAAACGTGGTTGTTAAAGCACCAGCTTGAACAGCCCCGTGACAAGCACCTGCCGCTCCTGCTTCAGATTGCATTTCTTGGACGACCGGCGTTACACCCCAAAGGTTTTTCTGATTTGCGGCAGACCATGCATCAGCCCACTCACCCATCGGAGAAGACGGTGTAATCGGATAAATAACACATACTTCGTTCATTCTGTGCGCAACAGAAGCCGTTGCTTCGTTGGCATCCATCATTTTCATCTTTTTCTCAGACATTTTTTTTCCTTGAATTAAAAAGTTATTCTGTACAGATTATAAAATCTGATTGCTCTATATCATGTTTGAAGCAAAATTCAAGACTTTTTCAACACTTGTATTCAAAAAAAATATCCCTTGATTGCTCAAGGGATATTTTTTCAGTTTATCATGAATTATTTTGCTTTTTTCTTCGTATCTAATTCTGATGTGCAATGCGGACAACGTGTTGCATTGATAGAAATTTCAGAATAGCAATACGGACAAGTTTTTGTTGTCGGTTCGGCTGCTTCATCAGCAGCTTCTTTGGCAGCCATTTTTTCTTGCAATTTGTTAATTGATTGAATGAGCAAGAACACGGCAAAAGCCACAATTAAAAAGCTGATTAAAGCATTAATGAATGCACCATATCTGATGGCGACATCATCTGTTAACGCAATTTTCAAATCAGAAAAATCAACTTTACCCATCAAAAGACCGATCGGCGGCATCATCACATCTTCAACAAGAGAAGTTACGATTTTGCCGAATGCAGCACCGATG
>OMQZ01000081.1 GCA_900313355.1 uncultured Rhodospirillaceae bacterium | reverse complement strand
AAAATCCGCGCGACTTTTAATTTAATACCTTTTAATCCTTGGCCGGGGTGTGAATTTAAGCCGAGCAAACCCGAAAACATCAAAAAATTTGCCGATATTTTAAATAAGGCCGGTTTTGCTTGTCCCGTCAGAGTTGCCAGAGGTCAGGATATCTTGGCTGCCTGCGGACAGTTAAAATCAAAAAAGCAAGGATAATTTCTTACCCTTGCTTTTGTTTTGTTTTTTTACCGACTTATTTTTTCAAAATCGAGCGACCGGCATAAATTGCCATATCACCCAATTCTTCTTCAATACGAATAAGTTGGTTATATTTTGCCATACGATCTGTTCTTGACATAGAACCTGTCTTGATTTGACCGCAATTTGTCGCAACAGCAATATCTGCAATTGTCGAATCTTCCGTTTCACCTGAGCGGTGTGATAAAACAGCGGTGTATTTATTGCGTTGAGCCAATTCAACAGCACGCATTGTTTCCGTTAATGTACCGATTTGGTTAACTTTAACCAAAATTGAGTTAGCCACACCTTTTTCAATACCCATAGCCAAACGTTTCGGATTTGTAACAAACAAATCATCACCAACGAGTTGAATACGTGAACCTAATGTATCGGTCAGCATTTTCCAACCTTCCCAATCATCTTCAGCCATACCGTCTTCAATTGAGAAAATCGGGAATTTATCACACAAACCTTTGTAATATTCAACCATTTGCTTAGATGTGTATGATTTTCCTTCACCCTTCATCTCATATTTTCCGTTTTCATAAAATTCAGATGAGGCCGCATCAAGCGCGATGAAAACATCCTCGCCCGGTTTATATCCGGCATCTGAAATTGCTTTAACAATGAATGTTAAGGCTTCTTCTGCCGTTTTCAAATTCGGTGCAAAACCGCCTTCATCACCAACGTTTGTGTTTTGACCGGCAGCTTTTAAATTTTTCTTTAATGTGTGGAAAATTTCAGCACCCCAGCGAATCGCTTCTTTAATTGATGGTGCGCCAATCGGGGCAATCATAAATTCTTGAACATCAATCGGGTTATCGGCATGTTTACCGCCGTTTAAGATATTCATCATCGGAACAGGTAAAGTTCTTGCCATTGTTCCGCCTAAATAACGATAAAGCGGAAGACCTGCTTCTTCAGCCATTGCTTTAGCTGTAGCAAGTGAGACGGCTAAAATTGCGTTTGCGCCTAATTTTCCTTTATTTTCTGTTCCGTCTAAAGCAATCATTTCTTCATCAATAGCGATTTGATCATCAGCATCAAGACCGGCTAATGCATCATAAATTTCATCATTTACATGGTTAACAGCTTTTTCAACACCTTTACCCATATAGCGTTTTTTATCACCATCACGAAGTTCAACAGCTTCATGCACACCTGTTGATGCACCGCTTGGCACGGCAGCTCTGCCGAATGCACCGCTTTGTAAAACAACATCAGCTTCTACTGTCGGATTGCCGCGCGAATCCAAAATTTCACGTGCGTGAATATCTATAATAGCACTCATAAAACATTCCTTTATCAAATTAAATTAAAACTGGTCTTAAATTGGGACTTTTTTTATTAAAAGTCAAGAGATTTAGGTTTTTATTAATAAAAATAATTTAGCATTTTGATAAAGTGTATTTTTAAGGAATAAAAATATGTTTTCAGATAAATGGAATAAGCGTTTTATGGAGCTTGCATTTTTAGTGGCTTCTTGGTCTAAAGATCCATCTACAAAAACCGGTGCTGTCATTGTCGGTCCGGATAAAGAAATCAGAGCCACCGGATACAACGGTCCGGTCAGAGGTGTTAATGATGATGTTCCTGAGCGTATGGAGCGTCCGACGAAATACGATTTTTTTGAACACGCTGAACGAAACGCTTTATATAACGCTTGTTTAACAGGTGTTCAGGTTAAAGGTTGCACAATGTATGCCACACACACACCTTGTGTTGACTGCGCTCGTGCAATTATTCAAGCCGGTATTAAAACCGTGATTACAAATAAAATTATTATTGATGAAAACACCCCTAAAAACACATGGCGCGACAAACTCAGTGTTTCCGCTCAAATGTTTGAAGAAGCGGGGGTTGAATATATCGAACTTTAAAATTTTTTATTAAAACCGCACTTTAAATGCTCGGATAAAGAATTATATCCAGCGCATCTTGTTTTTTGGAGAATTAAAGATGAAATTTTTAATTGCGGACGACCATGCTTTATTTCGCGATAATCTCGCTCTTTTATTATCTAAAATTTATCCTGAAAGTGTTATCTTACAGGTCGGCACCTTTTCTCAAGTTGTTCAGGTTTTAAGAAAAGAGAAAAATCTTGATTTTTTGGTTCTTGATTTAGATATGGAAAATATCACCCCGATAGAAACTCTTAAAACCCTTGAAGAAATCTCAAATGATTTAAATTTGATTGTTATATCATCTTCGGAAGATATTCATCTTATTCGCCAAATTTTGGAATATAACATAAAAGGTTATATACCAAAAAGTATTGATACTCAAAATTTAGAAGAAATTTTCAAACAGATTATTAAAGGTGAAAAATATATTCCTCAAGCCTTAAAAGATATTGATAATGAAAATATCAATAAAATTAATAATAAAACTCTTACAAACAGGCAGTCCCAAGTTTTAGATTTGATTGCTCAGGGAAAATCAAACAAACAAATTGCTTATGAAATAGGTGTTTCTGAAGCGACAGTCAAACTCCATATTAATGCGCTTCTTCGCTCGCTAAAAGTCAACAATCGAACTCAGGCTGTTATTCAGGCTCAAAAAATGGGGTTAATATAAAAAAAAACGCCTTTTTAAGGCGTTTTAGTTTTAAGAGTTCATATTATCAAAAAAGTCTTGGTTGTTTTTTGTTACTCTTAATTTATCAAGTAAAAATTCCATACCGTCTGTCACACCCATTTGCATCAACACACGTCTTAAAACCCACATTTTTGATAATGTTGCTTTATCAACAAGAAGTTCTTCTTTACGTGTGCCTGAACGGGTGATATCAATTGTCGGGAACAAACGTTTGTCTGTTAATTTGCGATCTAATATAATTTCAGAGTTACCTGTTCCTTTAAATTCTTCAAAAATAACTTCATCCATTTTTGAGCCCGTATCAATCAAAGCTGTTGCAATAATTGTGAGTGAGCCGCCTTCTTCAATATTTCGCGCCGCACCAAGTAATCTTTTCGGACGTTGAAGTGCGTTTGCATCAACACCACCTGTTAAAACTTTTCCTGAAGATGGAACAACAGCGTTATAAGCACGACCTAAACGTGTAATCGAATCGAGTAAAATAACAACATCTTTTTTGGTTTCAACCAAACGTTTTGCTTTTTCAATCACTAATTCAGCAACTTGAACATGTCTTGTTGCCGGCTCATCAAAAGTTGATGAAATTACCTCACCTTTTACAGAGCGTGTCATATCTGTTACTTCTTCCGGACGTTCATCAATTAACAAAACCATTAAATAAACTTCCGGATGATTAACAGCAATAGCATGTGCAATATTTTGAAGCATAACTGTTTTACCGGTTCTAGGCGGAGCAACTATAAGTCCGCGTTGACCTTTTCCCTGAGGTGATATTAAATCAATCACACGTGTTGTATAATCTTTTTCACCACAAATAATATCAAAGTTTAATTTTTCAGTCGGATAAAGAGGTGTTAAGTTGTCAAAATTAACACGAAGTTTTGATTTTTCAGGATCTTCAAAATTGATTGTATTAATGTTTGTTAAAGCAAAATATCTTTCATTTTCTTTTGGTGCTCTGATTTCACCTTCAACCGTATCACCTGTTCGAAGAGAATATTTTTTTACCTGCTGAGGTGAAACATAAATATCATCAGCACTTGCGAGATAATTTGATTTTGAAGAGCGTAAAAATCCGAATCCGTCAGGTAAAACCTCTATCACACCGTCAGCATAAATGACTTCATTTCCGTCGGCAATTTTATTCATAATTGCAAAAACCAAGTCTTGCACACGCATTGATGAAGCTTCTTCAACACCTAAGTCTTCAGCCCATGTTAAAAGCTCTTTAGGAGACTTTTCTTTTAAATCTTTTAAATACATATAAAAAACCTTGAAATTAAAAAAGTGGGAAATACGTCAAGAATATGACATTTTTTGTCTTATCAAAAAAGTATTTTAAAGTCAAGTTTTGATATGAAATTTTTATTCACAACGTGTTCGACCTACTATTTAAAATTTTAAAAATAATTGTTGTTATTGTATATCTCTGTGATGATTGTTTATTATTTTTTATTCATATATTCATTCACAAATGAAAATTTTTTTTCATTATTTGATTTCAATATGTTAGTTCTTTTATACACATAATTCACAAGGTGTTTATAAAATAATGAACATGTTTATAACTTATTTGATTTATTTTAAATAAGATGCATAAAAAGATATACTTTCGTTTAAGAGGGTATTTTATACACAATCTGACATAAAAATGTGTATAATTTTAAAGGATAAAAAATGCGTTTAATAGGTATTACAGGTTTTATAGGAAGCGGTAAAACAACAGTCGGCCAGATTTTAAGAGATTTAGGTTTTGTTGTTTTTGATATGGATGTTTGGTGTCGGAAAATGTATTTTGAAAAAGATTTTTTAGATCTTATAAAGAAAAATTTTCCTCAAACATTTATAAATGGAAAGTTTGATAAAAAAATTTTACGCAATCTTGTTTTTTCGGATGAAAATGAGCTTCAAAAACTTGAGGGATTAACCCACCCTTATTTAAAACAAAAATTACTTCATATTATTCATAAAAACAGGTTAAAACCTTATCTTTGTTTTATCGAATCGGCGTTGTTATATAAAATGGGGTTAGATAAATATTGTTCTGATGTAATTATCACAACAGCACCTTATAAAGTTATGCAAAACAGGGTGATGTTAAGAGATCATATCAGTGCTCAAGATTTTGATAAAATTTTTAAAAACCAATATAATAATTTAAGTGTTGATGAATCATCTTTTCTTCTTAACACACATCAAAGTCTTTCAACTTTAACAACAGATATTTTTCAAATTTTAAGTGAGATTGAAGAATGTTAAGAGAAATTGTTTTTGATACTGAAACAACAGGTTTTGATCCTCATCAAGGAGATAAATTGGTTGAAATCGGTGCGATTGAATTAATTAATCATATTCCGACCGGAAGAACATATCATCAATATATTAATCCCCTTCGTGATATGCCTGAAGAAGCTTTTAAGGTTCATGGTCTATCAACTGAATTTTTACAAAATTATCCGCGCTTTTCTGAAATTGCAAAAGACTTTTTAAATTTTGTCGGTGATGACGGAATTATGGTTGCTCATAATGCACAATTTGATATGAATTTTGTAAATTATGAGCTTAAACATAACGGTTTTGATACATTAAAAGATCATGAAGTTGTTGATACGTTAGAAATTGCTAAAGCTAAATTTCCAAACGCGCGAAACAACTTAGATGCTTTATGTAAACGTTTTAATATTGATAATTCAAAGCGCACAAAACATGGTGCTTTACTTGATGCTGAATTATTGGCAGAAGTTTATCTTGAGCTTTTAGGCGGAGCTGAACCAACGATGAACTTAAATACTGAAGAAAAAGTTGTCACAACAGCAGATAATCAAAATACTCATGAAAAAAAATATCTTAAACCTCGTGATTTTAAATTGAGTGAAGAAGATGAAAAAAATCATGAAGAGTTTTTAAATCAAAAAATCAAAGAAGCTCTTTGGTTAAAATCTTAATTTTGAAATACTTGTGCATCTTTAAAGAATATAAATAAACGACAGTTCGATGCATCTTGGCAAACACGGCATAAATCTTCTAAATCAGATATTTTTAAATCTCTCAAACATCTGTTTTTTTTGTTTTAAACATTGTTGATGTTGGTCGCCGTAAAAAGCACTTGTGTAAGAACTTGTGTTTCCCTCATAATTTCTTAAAATTTGAACAGATTTTATATCTAATGACCAAGGAACAAGTGTCTTATATATATTATAACAAACTAATTTTCTTTACACTTTTAAAAATAAGCTTGCGTCTTTTTTTTGTTTTTATATATTAAAAATATGTCGACGCTGTTAGATAAAATCATTAATTTTTTTAAATGGCCAATCACGTGGTATGTTCTTATTTCAACCCCTGCATTGATTCATTCTTTTTATTATTTTCAAATTTCAAACATTAGAACATTTGTTCTTTTAGCCGGTGTTGTTTTTTTTATATTTTCAAAAACAATGATGGATGCAAGTGTTCGCACATCAATGCAAATTATAGCTCATGAATTTACACACAGTTTTTTTGCGCTTCTTACTTTTCATAAGGTTAAACATATCCGTTTAAATCCAGATGATACAGGTGGTGAAATGGGGTTTGTCGGTGATGGAAATTGGCTTATTATTATTGCGCCGTATTTTTTTCCGCTGTTTTGTTTTATTTATATATGTGTGATGAATTTTTTACCGAAACAATTAATATGGAACGGCATTTTAGGTTATTTTTTAGGTTATCATATTGATACTGTTTTTTCACAAATTCATCCGGATCAAACAGATTTAAAAAAAGTCGGTTTTCGTTTTTGTTTTATGTTTTTACCCGGAATAAATTTATATACAATCGGTAGTTTGCTTGCATATAACAGCAAAGGATTAACAGGTTTTATCCAATATTTTCATTTAATTAATCAATTAACATTGGGTTATATTGATTATATTAAAATGTTATTGAACTCTTCGTTTTAAGTTTGATCTTTTTTCCAATCGGCAAAATAAATCTGCTTTTAATATGTCCGTATGGAAAATTATAAATAACCGGAATATCTAAAGTTTGCACAAAGTTTTTAATAATTTCATCAATTGTTCCGTCTCCGATGTCAGCTATTTTACAATTGAGAAATGAGCCGAAAATAATTGCTTTAACCTTATCAAAATCTTTTTGTTTTTTTAATTGATCGAGCATTAAATCAATTCGATATGTTTTTTCACCGACATCTTCAATTAATAGGATTTTGTTTTTCAGTTTCGGAAAATATTTTGTTCCGCAAAGCGCGTTAAAAACACTTAAACACCCTCCTATTAAAACACCTTCAGCCTCGCCTTTTTTTAAAACCTCAAATTCTTTAATTTCTTGTTTTTTGTTATTGAAAATTTCAAATAAACTGTTTTCTATTTTTGAATCGAGATGATTTTCTTTAAAATCATAAATCGGTAAAAATCCGGTATATGAAACATTTTTTGTTATTGTATATAAAGCATTTTGGAGAGCTGTTGAATCACTTAAACCAAAAACAGGTTTCGGATTTTTTTTAATCATCTCAAAATCTAAAAAATCTAAAACTTTTAAGCTTCCGGCTCCGCCTCTGATACAAAAAATTGCCTTAACTGATTTATCTTTAAATGCGTCATTTATATCTTTTGCTCTGTTTTGAGGTGTTCCTGCAGCATAAAATTCTACATCATAAGCATGAGGCATAATTTGTGTTTTTAAACCTTGTTTTTTAAACCAATCCAAAGCGTTTTCTAAATCAGATTTTGAAAACCAGCCTGATGGTGCCACAAGGGCTATTTTATCTCCTTTTTTGAGCATTCTATTTCCTTTAAAATACTTTTACAAAAATCGGTTAAACTGTTATCTCTTGCGCCCATAATCACTATTCTATCGCCTTTTTTTGAAAGTTTGACGATTTGATTTTTGATTTCATCACGTGATTGATAAAAAAATGCTTTTAAACCCAAAGATTTACCATAATTAATTAGATCAATAGATGAAATATCTTTTTTTACACTTCCGCCGGCATAAAATATTTCAGGCATAAACAACATATCATTTTTATTCATCAATGATGCAAAACTTTCAATAATCTCTTTTCCCATCATACGCATCGGTGAAAAACCATGCGGTTGAAACATAATGAGCAATCTTCCTTTATAATCTCTTAGGGCGCTGACAGATGCTCTGACCTTGTCCGGATTGTGTGCAAAATCATCAATGACGGATATTCCTTTTTTTGTGCCGATAACATCAAGACGTCTTTTTGTTCCTGAAAATTTTTGTAAAACTTCAGCAGCTTTTATAGGGTCAATTCCAAGCATTGACGTTGCTAAAACAGCCGCTGCCGCATTTGAAACATTAAATGCGCCGATCAGTTTCAGCTTAAATCTTTTTTTCATAAATTCATAAGAAACACCGTTTTTCAAAGGTTTTATTTTTGAAAAGAATATATCGGCTTTCGGATTTTTGATTGAAAATGTTTTTACTTTTTTGTTTTTTATCAACTCTTTTGAATTTTCACAATCTAAGTTGACAACAGCAAAATGCGACCTGTCAATAAAATCAGAAAAGAGTTTTTTGAGTTCATCAATCGGTTTGTGATCGATTGTGATGTTGTTTACAACGGCGATATAAGGATTATATTTTTCAATTGATCCGTCACTTTCATCAGCCTCAATCACACAAATATTGCCGTTATTTAAAATAACATTTTGTATTCCTTTTTGTTTTTGATAATTTTTAAGAAGTCCGCCGTTAATAACAGTCGGTTTTTGTTTGAGTTGATCTAAAATAAAACCAATCATTGCGGTTAAGGTTGTTTTTCCGGATGTTCCGCCGACAGCAATTCCATACTTATAACTGGAAAAAATTTCAGCAAGAAGGTCTGAGCGTTTTTTTATTTTTACATTTAATTCAATGGCTTTTTTAACATCTTCAATTGTGTCTTCAACAGCGGTTGAAACATATAAAAAATCCGTATTTTTATCAATTGCGGAACCATCTTGTTTGAAAATTTTAATTCCGATTGACTCTAAAGCTTTTTTATTTTTTTTATCTTTTCCTTGATCAAAACTTCTGTCAGAGCCGCAGACTTCATATCCTCTTGCTTTCAAAACCTGAGCAAGAGCGCTCATTCCGCTTCCTGATATTCCGCAAAAACAAACTTTTTTCATTAAAGGGCCTCATATATTTCTTGTTTTTCGACTTCATCAATTTTGAGGTTTTTATAATCGATGATGATATATGTTTGACCGTTTCCATCAGCCAAAAGTGCTAAAGTCACACCGATTGTGTCGTTTTCAAAAGTTGAATAAAGTGTTGATTGACCGCTCATTAATTTTTCTTTAAAACCGGGTTCCCCCATTTCTAAAACTTTTTGTTTGATTGAGCGTGATTTTGTTCCGTCATCTAAGGTTATTTCTTCTTCAATACTGACAACGGCGGGTGTATAAAATTCTTCAGCGTTGCCGTATTTGTCATTTAACATTTCATAAAATTTTTTATATTGTTCCAAACCTTTTGTTGCTGATGAATCATCTTCATAAAAATTTGAATAAGCAGCTATGCGCCATAATGCATCATTTTCGCCAAAACTTAATAAAACTTCTCTGAAAGCCTTAACCGGTTTTGGTAAGTTGTCGGCTATATAACTGTTTGGAGAATCTTTGACTTGCGCTTTATTTAATCTGACATGCAAGTATTCTATTTCTTTTTTTGTTGCGAGCCATTTTAATCCGAACGGCGCAGGTTCTCTGATAACAGGCGCAACCTGTTCAACATTCAATTCTTCCATTTTAAGTTTCAAATTGTCATCTATTTGAAGTTTAATCGGTTTACTGTCTAAAATTTCGCTTGCTTTGTTTTTTCCTTCTTCAATAGCGTCTTTTTGTTCAATTTTTTGTTTTAATTCGTCATCAACGATTAAATTATCAAAAAAATCATCATCAGCTTTTGCGTGGTGGTTTAATGTTAAAAACAGGCTTAAAATGCTTAAAAATAACTTTTTCATAAAATTTTCTCCAATAGTTTAAAGAAAAAAATTGAACACTGTTCATTTTTTGTGTATATAGGTAATATAAACAATAATTCTTAATTTTAAGATAAGATTTTTTAAAATGGCAAGAGATTATATACAAGAAAATTTAGTTAACACCGGCCGAACGATTATCAAAGAAAAAGGTGTTGAGTTTTTAACGGCACGAAAGCTTTCCGAAGCTTCAGGCTATTCTGTCGGAACGATTTATAATCAGTTCGGAAATATGGATAATTTTATATTGATTCAAAATTATCTGACCTTAGATTCCCTTTATCATCGATTTTTGAAAGTTAAAACAGATTCAGCTTATGAACGGCTTAATATGTATGCATCTGTTTTTGCCGAATTTGTTATGGAGAATCGAAATTTTTGGTTTATGGTTTTTAATTTTCATCTTAAACAAAGCGAACGAACTTTTTCAATAACATATTTAAGACGTATTTCAACAATGGTTATGCTTATTGAAAAATCTTTTAAGGAGCTTTATCCTCTCTTAAAACCGGACAAACGCCATGTCAGTGTTCAGGTTTTATGGATTTGTCTTTTCGGTGTCAGCTCACTTTTAACAACATCATCTCTTGAATCATACAGCAAGGTTGAACAAACAAAAATATGTAAGTTTTTGCTTAATACTTATTTAACAGGTATTAAAGTTCTCGAAAAAATATAAAAAAACACATATAATGGCGTATCTAGAGCAGTTTTCTGCGGTCTTGCAAAATTCACGTACTTTTTTGTACGCTAAAATTTTGCTCGCCTTGAAAGCCACTCTATCTGCGCCATTCTCTGTTTTTTTTGTATCTGAAAATAATAACAAATTTTATCAAAATTTTAATTTAATTTATTTATCTTAAAAGCAAATAAGATGAGGTTTTAAAAATGGATTTTTTAACGATTTTAGCTGATAAATTGGTTGTTTTTCTGAACAATCCCGAAACACTTAGAATATTTGTATCGAATCGTTTTTTAATGATTTTTTTGGTGATTGTTTTGCTTAAGCTAAAATATCAGACATATTCCAATATTTATATGAGTTCGCTTGTTAATATTCCCGGAACTTTTTTACATGAAATTTCGCATTTTATTGTCGGCTTATTTTTTAATGCTCACCCGACCCGTTTTAATCTGTTTCCGAAAAAAGAAGGTGAATATTATGTGATGGGCAGTGTCGGTTTTCGAAACGTTCGTTTTTATAATGCATTACCGTCTGCTCTTGCACCGTTTTTGTTGCTTTTTGTCGGATATTATTTTAATCGCTGGTTTTTTAACCATATTCAGATTAACTATATAAACTATGTTTTGTATGTTTTTTTACAAACAATTATCATTGAAAACTCCCTTCCCTCATCGACAGATTTTAAGGTTGCTTTTTCTTATCCGTTAGGTGTTTTGTTTTATGCTGCAATTTTTGTTTTTTTATTGATTTGTTTTATTTAAAGAAGATTGACAAAGTTTTTAATGGGTGTTAGTTATTTTCTTAGAAACCAATTAAATATCAATAATTATGGATAAATTTTTTATCAAAAAAGAAGCGCTTAAAATAAGACCGGCGTCTTTAATGCTTCGACTTCCCAACACGCTGGAAGCCATCAAAATTACCGAAGCTGAAGCGATGGTTTTCAAGGATTATCTCTATCGCTCTTTTGATGATGCTCTCGCTCATTTCGGTGCCGAAAGAAAACTTTCGTTCGGTGATGTCTATAAGGGCTACCTTGTTATTTGGCACACCAATATTGCTGAGGTCAACTACATGGAAAAAGGCAAAATTGTCCTTGAAACGAATATCCATGCTTTGCATGGTGAAAGTCGTTATCATGTCAGAAATGGTTGTTATATCAGCGACTATATGAAGGTTGAAGGCGGAAATCTGTTTTACGTTTGGACGCCTTATTGCTCTAGCGGCGAGATTATCTGCAAAGATAAAATTGCCGAAGCTCTTAAAGAGAAAAGACCTGTCATCGAGTTAGAGTATGATGAGATTGAAAACCTCAAAACATATCTCGGAGTCAAGTATTTCGATCGCTTCTTTATCAAAATTTAAGAAACTGTTGCCGCTCTGGAAAGGGCGGTTTTTTTTAAGCTTTATAAGTTAAAAATGCGCTGTCTTGCTCAAAAAGATAAAGCAAAACTCTTAAAGCCTCACCTCTTTTTGATTTGAGTTCGGGGTCTTTTGCTAAAATCAGTTCGGCATCTTTATATGCTGTTAAAAGCAGGTTTTTATGAAATTCAAGATTTGCCAGCTTAAACTCTTCAAAACCGGATTGTTTTGTTCCTAAAATTTCGCCTCCGCCTCTCAAATCAAGATCTTTTTCGGCCAAATAAAAACCATCTTCACTTTCTTTCATCACATTCAATCTTTCATGTGCGGTTTGACTTAAAGGATAGCCGTAGAGAAGCAAACAAACACCTTCTTGATCTCCTCGTTTAATGCGTCCGCGCAATTGATGCAACTGCGAAAGACCAAATCTTTCAGCGCGCTCAATAATCATAACAGTGGCTTCTTTGATGTTCACACCGACTTCGATAACCGTTGTTGCAACCAAAATTTTAATTTCGCCGGTTTTAAATTTTTCCATAACGGCGTCTTTTTGGTCTTCTTTCATTTTTCCGTGGACAAGTCCGACAATATCGCCAAAGTGTTTTTGTAAATCTTCAAATCGTTCTATTGCGGCAGCCAAATCCGATTTTTCGCTTTCTTCAATTAAAGGACAAACCCAATAAGCTCTTGCACCGCTTTCAATTTTTCGTTTTAGGGCGGCAATCACATCAGCTGTTTTTGAAACGGGCATAACCTTTGTCACAACAGGTTTTCTTCCTTTCGGTAGCTCATCGATTTTTGAATAATCCATATCTCCGAATCTTGTTAAGACAAGCGTTCTCGGAATAGGTGTTGCTGTCATCACGACAATATCCGGCTTGTTGCCTTTTTGGCTTAATTTTAAGCGTTGTTCAACACCAAATCTGTGTTGCTCATCAACAACAATAAAAGCCAAATCTTTGAATAAGACTTCGTCTGTAAATAAGGCGTGTGTACCGATTAGAATATCTATTTGACCGTTTTTTAATTTTTGCAAAATTTCGGTGCGCTTTTTTCCTTTAATTTTGCTTGTAAGGAGCGCTGTTTTAACGCCTATTTGATCAGCCCACGCGCCGATTGTTTCAAGGTGTTGTTTTGCAAGAATTTCAGTCGGTGCCATTAAAGCGGCTTGATAACCTGCCTCAACAGCATTTAACATAGAAATCATAGCCACAACGGTTTTCCCTGAACCGACATCACCTTGGACCAATCTCAACCCTTGGTAGTTTGCTTTTTGGTCATTAAAGATATCTTGTAAAACTTTTTGTTGAGCAGAAGTGAGTTCAAAACCTAAAATTTTGAGTAACTTTTCTTGCAATACACCTTTTGAACAAATGCTTCGCCCTTCTTTTTTCTTGTGATAATGTCTTGCGATTGCAAGAGTTAATTGGTTTGCGAGGAGCTCATCATAAGCCAAGCGCTGTCTTACTGCTGATGTTAAAATTAAATCACTTGTTTGGGTGGGGTTATGTGCTTTAATAAGGCTTTCTTTAAATGTTAAAAATTTTTGTTCTTCTTTGAATTTTTGATCAAGCCATTCGTTTAAGTCCGGAAGTTTTAATAAGCCCTGATGAACAAGTGTTCGCATCATTTTGTTTGTGACACCTGATGTTAAAGGATAGACGGGCTCAATTGTTCTTATAAAATCAGCGTTTGACGGGTCTGATATATAATCAGGGTGACTGATTTGAATTTGTCCGTTAAAAAATTCGGTTTTACCGCTGATGATTTTTTTTGAGCCGACAGGAAGTTGTTTTTTTAAGGAATCTTTGTAATATTTGAAAAAATTTAAGATAACATCACCCGTCTCATCAGAACAAATAATGCGATAAGGTTGTTTTTTTGTTTTAGGCTCAATATGTTCATTGATTGTTACAAGCCCCGTCCAAATTTTTCCGGTTTCGATTTTGTTGATTTTGCAAGAATATGTTCGATCGATTAAATTATAAGGCAGATGAAAAAGAAGGTCTGAAATTTTTGCGCCGCCGATCAGGTTTGATACGAGCTTAAAATAGCGAGAGCCGACACCTTTTAAGGTATCAATCGAACAAAAAAGCGGGTTTAAGATTTCAGGACGCATTTTTCATCAGTCGTTAAAAAAAGATTGAACCGTGTTATAAAATTTTAAGAATAATTTATTTTGAGAATCTCTTTTGAAAAAGGCTTCAGCCATACTTTTATAATACCATTTTTGATCGTCTTTTCCGCGGTTAAATCTTTGCCAAACCGCCTCGCCTGTTTTTTGATAATCATCTATGATTGAGCTCAAGTTGTGCAATTTGTCCGCACAGATCACAAAAAGCGTATCTGTGTTTGCATCATTTTTGATATAATTAATCGTGTGAGTTTTTCTTTCTTTCCAAGAAAGATTGTTGTGTTCGGGTTCCGTTGCACCAATAACGAGGTTTTTCACTCGTTTTCCGAAATTTTTCTCAATATCTTGAGCGGTTCCTTTT
>OMQZ01000203.1 GCA_900313355.1 uncultured Rhodospirillaceae bacterium | reverse complement strand
TTTACTTGAAGCCGAAACGGATTTGGCACAGTCAAACGGCGCGATATATCAAAAAATCATCGCTTTTTATAAGGCAACCGGCGGCGGGTATAATGATGAAAAATAATGTTTGGTTTAATAAAAAAAGCCTCTCGATTGAGAGGCTTTTTTCAAGCAAATAATTTTTATTGTGCGTTGATTAAATAGATTTCAACACGGCGGTTCTGCTCGCGACCTGCAGCTGTATCATTCGAGGCAATCGGCTGAGAGGCACCCATGCCGGCAATTGAAATACGCCCACCGTTCACGCCACGCATTTGCAAATAGTTCGCAACTGTGGTTGCTCTGCGCTGAGAAAGCGGAATGTTGATTTTGTCGTTACCCGTTGAGTCGGTGTGTCCAATCACTTGCAAGTTTGTTTTGTTATATTCTTTGGCAACAACGGCAATAGAATCTAAAACCTTATTGGCGCTTGTTTTCATCACATCATTGTTTGTGTCAAAGGTGATTGCATTTGGCATAATAAGGCGAATGTTTTGCCCGTCACGCGCAACCTGAACGCCTGTGCCCTGCAAGCTCTCGCGAAGCTTTTTGGCTTGAATATCCATATAACCGCCTGTACCGGCGCCGGCTGCCGCGCCCACACCCGCGCCGATGAGAGCACCTTTTTCACCGCCGATTAATGCACCGACACCGGCTCCGACTGCTGTGCCGATACCTGTACCCCATGCGGTTTTTGAAACCTTGCTTTCGCCTGTGTAAGGATCAGTTGCACAAGCGCTCAAAAAAGCAACGGCAAGAAGAGATAAAATCGTTTTTTTCATAAATTTGTTCCTTTCAAAAATAAAGTTATAAATCTTTAATGCGAAGAAGTGCTTCTTGAACTTTTTGTTTTTGTTCTAAAGCTTCAAGTTGACGGCGCTTTTCTTCTTCAACAACTTTTTGCGGCGCTCTTGACACAAAGCTCTCATTTGTCAGTTTTGCCTCATAACCTTTAAGGCGTCCTTCAAGCTCTGAAAGCTCTTTGCTCAAACGCGCTCTTTCCGCTTGCACGTCAACAACGCCTTTCAGCGGAATAAAGAATACACCGCCCGAAAATGCACCTTGAACCATATCTTTTGAAATTTCGGTTTTCAAAATTTCGATATTTTCAAGCCGTGCGAGCGACAAAATCATCAGCTTTGTTTCATCTAAATGATTTTGTTTTAAGTCATTTAAAAACACAGTCAGTTTTGCGCCGGCAGGCAAGTTCAAATCAGCCCTTAAAGAGCGGATAGAAGTAATCAAATCAATCGCCCAGTCAATAGCAAAAGCGTCTGCATTTTGTTTTTTAACTTCAGGCCAAGGAGCGTGAATGAGTTTGATATCGCGTTCGGCTAAATTGTTCCAAAGCTCTGTTGTGATAAAGGGCATAAACGGGTGTAAAATAACAAGGATTCGGTCAAGCACAAAAGAAGCCGTATTTCTTGTTTCAATTTTTTGAGCCTCATCTTGCCCGTAAAAAACAGGTTTTGAAAGTTCAATATACCAGTCGCAGAATGTGCCCCAAACAAACTGATAAACAGCGTTAGCCGCATCAGAAAAGCGGAAATCGTTTAAGTTTCTGGTCACCTCTGATGTTGTTTCATCGGCTTTGGCTAAAATCCATTTGTTCAAATCCATTTGAACTTTTTTCGGATCAAAATCTTTAGCTTGCTTGCAGCCGTTCATTTCGCAGAACCTTGCCGCATTCCAAAGTTTTGTTGTAAAATTGCGATAGCCGGCAATGCGTGCGTCTGAAATGTTGATGTCTCTGCCTTGTGTTTCGGAAGCGGCCATAAAAAACCTCAAAGCATCGGCGCCGTATTTTTCAATGGTTTCCATCGGGTCAACCGTGTTGCCTTTGGATTTGCTCATCTTGCGCCCTTGTTCATCACGCACAAGACCGTGAATATAACATTTCTTAAACGGCACTTTTTTCATTTGATACATACTCATCATCATCATTCTGGCAACCCAGAAAAAGATGATATCAAAGCCCGTGACCAAAACAGAGGTTGGATAAAAGGTGTCTAAAAACTCTGTTTTATCAGGCCAGCCTAATGTTGAAAATGCCCACAAGCCTGATGAAAACCAAGTGTCTAAAACATCTGTTTCGCGCGTCAGTTCAACTTTGTGTCCGAAGTGTTTTTCGGCTTGTTTGTAGGCTTCTTCTTCAGTTTCTTCACAAAAGATTGTGCCATCATCAGCATACCAAATCGGCATTTGATGCCCCCACCAAAGCTGGCGCGAAATACACCACGG
>OMQZ01000009.1 GCA_900313355.1 uncultured Rhodospirillaceae bacterium | reverse complement strand
TATGCTTATCCTCGTGTTTTAACGGGCGACATGCTTGAAATCAGGGGGCATTATTTCAAGCTTTTCGGCATTGCCGCACCTGAAATCAGCCAAACCTGCGCCGACGCCAAAGGTCATACCTACAATTGCGGCAAACAGGCTGCCGCATGGCTGAAAAGCTGGATTGAAAACGGCGAACTTGAGTGCCGTATTATTCAGCAAGACACGCGCGGCAATATGGTCGGCACCTGTTCTTTCGGTCCGTATGACTTAGGCGCTGCGATTGTCAATGCCGGCTGGGCTCTTGCCTACACAAAATATACGGATATTTACGTTCCTTATGAGCTCCAAGCGCAGCAAGGCCGCCGCGGCTTGTGGCAAGGTCAGTTTTATAAGCCTTGGGATTGGCGCAAAATTAAAGAACGTTCAAACAATGTCAAGGTTATCCGCCAGAAGAAAAAGAAACCCGGCTTATTCGGATAATTCAAATGTCTGACGTTTTTTCTTTTACCTGCTCAAACATCCAAGAGACCGAACGTTTGGCCGAAGCTCTTTCTTTGATTGCAAAAAAAGGTGATGTTTTTGCGCTTTTCGGCACTTTGGGTGTCGGAATATCCGTTTTTGCGCGCGCCTTTATTCAAAATTTAACGAATGCCAAAGAAGTCCCGAGCCCGACTTTTACGCTTGTTCAAACTTATGAAGCCGATGATTTTGATATCTATCATTTCGATTTATATCGCCTTAAAGATGCCGAAGAAATTTGGGAGCTTAATATGGAAGAAGCTCTTTTCGGGGGTGTTTGCCTGATTGAGTGGCCCGAAAAAATGGGTGCCTATTTACCCTCAAATGCCTTTAAGATTTCCATTTCTTCAAACCCTGACAGCGTGCGTATTTTTCAAATCGAAACAACAGATCCGCAAAAAATCGAAAGACTAAAAAAAATTCATTTACATACCGGAATTTAACAATGCAAAATATTCATGCCACAACAGTTGATTTTAACGGACACGGTTTGCTTATTTTAGGAAAATCGGGTTCCGGAAAATCTGATTTGGCTTTAAGGCTCATTTGCGAAAAGGGGGCCGTTTTGGTCGCAGATGACCGAACGGATTTACAAATTTTTGAAAATACGCTTTTTGCCTCTTGTGCTGAAAATCTCTCAGGTCTTTTAGAAGTTCGGGGGGTTGGTCTTATTCGGCTCAATACAAAAGAAAAAACTCCCGTCAAACTTGTCATACAGCTTTCAAAACCCGAAGAAATCGAGCGTATGCCGAGTGCGTCGTTTTTTAATTATGAAAATTTAAAATTGCCTCTGTTAAAACTCAATGCGTTTGAAATATCTGCCGTTCATAAGATTGTGGTCAAATTGAACTGCATTCTTGAAGAAGAGAAAGAAAAATCTTAAACTGTTTGTGTTGAAATTGTCGAGAAAATACATGCAAAGAAAATACGTTGAAAATTTTTTAAGAACATTGGGCAAGCCGCTCGTTAAATTTATTATTTCATTGGGCGAGCTTATTCTATATATCATTAAGGCCGTTTATCATGCCCTAACGCCGCCTTTTTATTTTAAGAATTTCGGAAGACAGGTTCTTGATATCGGTTTTTATTCTTTGCCGGTTGTCGGGTTGACAACGATTTTTGCCGGCATGGTTATTGCCATGCAAAGCTATTCCGGTTTCGGCGGTGTCGGTGCCGAAAGCATGGTTGCCGATGTTGTTTTGATTTCCGTCACGCGTGAACTTGCTCCCGTTTTATCAGCCCTGATGGTTGCCGGCAGAATCGGTGCGGCAATGGCTGCCGAAATCGGCACGATGAAAGTTACCGAGCAACTTGATGCTCTTGTTACTCTTTCGACCAATCCTTTCAAATATTTGTTTGCTCCTCGTTTATGGGCGGGCCTGATTGTTTTGCCGTTTTTGGTTTTGTTCGGTGATGTGATCGGTATTTTCGGCGGATATGTTGTCGGTATTTACAAACTTGGTTTCAACCCCGCAAATTACATTAATGCAACCCTTGAATATCTCCAAGCGCTTGATATTACGACAGGTGTTGTCAAAGCTGCCGTTTTCGGTTTTTTGATTGCCTTGATGGGCTGTTATAACGGTTATAAATCAAAGGGCGGTGCCCAAGGTGTGGGTGAAGCCACAACAAACGCCGTTGTATCTTCTTCGATTTTAATTTTAATTTTTAACTATATCATCACGGAAATTCTTTTTTCAAAATAGGTTAAGCTCATGTCGGATATCAAAATTTCAATTAAAGACTTACATAAATCTTTCGGGCGCAAAAAAGTTTTAGACGGTGTTGATTTAGACATCAAAAAGGGCGAATCTTTGG
>OMQZ01000086.1 GCA_900313355.1 uncultured Rhodospirillaceae bacterium | reverse complement strand
TTTGTGCCTTTAGAATTTGCAATCATTTGAGCAATTTGCCCATAGCTCATGAGAGCCCCGAAAGGAATTGTCATCAAAATTTTCCAAACAGCTTCTCGAAACGGCGTTGAACAAAACGAAACGGGTGGCATAAAATCAGGCGCTTTTCCGCTGAAATAAATATTGAGCCATTTATCACAAAGCGCAAAAAGAGGCAAATCCTTTTGTTTTGCTTTTTCAAAATCAATCGTATCAGCAAAATATTTCTGCCCCTCGAACCACAAACCTGTCAAGGCATCACCGTTGCTCGAAAGAATCAATTTCCCCAAAGGCGATTGATAATGATGTATATATTCCGTCATTTATTGAATATTAAATGAATCGACATCAATTTTTGTCGGTTCAAACATCTCTTTATCAAGCTCGCCGAAAATCTCAATTGTATTTTCAGGCGTTACTTTTCTGCCACGCCAATCTTCATCATCAATTTCAATCATCACTTCAGCCGTTCCGTCGCTGAAAGTATATTTTTCATCACCCAAACTGTTGACAATATGCCCTCTTAAAGCAACTCTTGAATTATCTCTTAAATCCAAAGCCTGTTTTACCGTAATCACCGAATTGTTAACGCCGGACGGGCCCTCAAACTGCCCGTAAGACACATTTGCAAAAAGAAAAGACACTAATAAAGCTAAAACCGTTTTTTTCATAAACTTTCTCCATTATAAAAAGAATTAAAAACAAAAGTTGCCAAGCTTTCAAAATAAACTTTCGTTTATTTAAACCTTAACCCGACTTTGTTACCCGTCGGTTTTGAAAGTCTTGTTGCTTCTTCGACCGTATAAATACGTTTTCCGTTTCCGCTTAAACCTGTACCGGCATTTGCAACATTCTGAGCATCAGAAGAATTTGCCGCTTGATTGGCTAATGTTAACGAATTGCCGCCCGGAAAACCTGAAATATCCCAATACGGCGCCATAATCTCATCACAAACAGATCTTTCCGCGCCCAAACAGTTAATTGTTGTAATCGCTGCCGGAACCGTTCTGTTCTTAAAAAAGTTTTTAATCATCTGCAAGGTTGCCGCGCTGCTGCTCGGATCAATCGTCAGTTCTGTAATCGGCGCATTTCTGAATGCATTGTTGCCGATACTTGTTAAATTTGCGCCGATTGTGAGCTTTGTCAACATCGGTGTGTTGTCAAAAGAAGATTCGCCGATAGATCTCAAGCCGTCGCCTAAAATCAATTCTGTTAAACTCGTTGCATTTACAAACGTTCCCTTACCGATTGTTTTAACGTTGTCGGGAATTGTCAAAGTTTCCAGCGCATATGTGTAAGCAAACGCCTTATCGCCGATGCTCTCAACCGTGTGTCCGAAATCAATATCTTTCAAGCTCTCCGCGTGAGAAAACGCACCTTCTTGAACCGACAAAACCGAATCTGGTATCGACAGGCTCTTAAGTGAAACAGCATCTTCAAAAGCGTGTTGGTTAATTGTTGTGATACCGCTCGGCAAAGCCAACGTCTCTAAGCTCTTCGCACCTTGGAAAGCCTCTTGACCGATGGTTTGAAGCGAACTCGGCTCTTCAAATGTAATGTTCTGCAACTGGCTCTCATATTTATATACGTTTAACGGACCACCCATATTGTGTTGGGTGATTTCAATCGCAAAAGCCTGATTGCCGATAGATTGAACAGAACTCGGAATAGTCAAATCGGTCAGCGAAGCCGTGTTCTTAAACGCATAGTTTCCGATCGAGGTTACCGAATTCGGAATGGTCAAATTCGTCAACGATGTATTGTTTTCAAACGCTGTATTACCGATTTTTGTAACCGTATTGCCGATATTAACGCTCGTAACGTTTGTTAAACCCCTGAATGCGCGATCGGCAATTGATGTAACACCGCTCTCGATTACAACGGATGTAATACTCCCTGCGTGAGCATACCACGGCGCGTTTGAACCGTCACCGCTTTTAGTGTATTCTTTTTTCATTGCGCCCGTTCCGGAAATCGTCAAAACACCGTCATCAGAAACCGACCATTGAATATTTCCGTCTGTTCCGCTTGCTGCCGCAAAACAGTTGAGTGGAACTAAAACCGCCGCTAAAAAAAGCAATCTTAAATACATAAATTTTCTCCTAAATATCATTACCCCTTCGAAGCAACAACGCTTTTAAAGCCACTTTTGCCCGATTTTAAGAAAATGCTAAAAGATAATTCTTGAAAATGCAAGAATTTTTTAAAAAACATATCTTATTTGTTACTAAAATCAAACATCTATTAGAAAATATTGATTAAACCCCACATGAAAAAATAAGGTTTTTCTTATTCTAAAATAAACAAATCAATCTGAAACTCATTCTCTTTATATTCATTAAGAGACGTCCCAAAAATGACATCAGCGTTCTCATAAAACTTGTGAATTGGTCTAACCATTGTGTCAATATCCAACAAAGTCATAGTGTATCCACCTTCAATATTAATCAGACATTTTTTCGCATTCTGAAACTCATCACAAAGCAAGCCTGACTTTTCAACCTCTTTTTTCCTTGCCTTTTTGATGGTTGCTGTTTTATATGTCAGCTTTTTCCCACCATTTAAAAAAGCCCACACATCTCTTCCGTTCAAATTAATAAGAGCCTGTTTGCAAGAAAAACAATTCAACAATCTTGTAACCGCTACATTTTGATCATCCTTCATCAGCCATCCTAATGCCTTTATTTGCTCTTCATTCAAAACAATATCTTTCTCAGCCATTTATTTTTACCCTATTACCTTTTAGGATTTCTTTGCCACTCTTCTATTTTGCGTTGAGCTTCTCTGATTTTATCACGTAAATTACGAAGTTCGTAAGAATGCGAGCTCTCTAAGCTTGAAATTTCACGTTCACATTGTCTGTTTTCATTTTCCATCTGTGACGCATATCGGCGCTGTACTTGTTCAATCTCTCTTTGAAGTTCTCTTTCAATCTCTTTTATTCTGTATTCTTTTCTTTCAATATAGCGTTCTTTCTCCTCAACAATACGCATTCTCTTATTTCTTAAATCACTGGCAAACCGTTCTAATGTACTCTTTAAATCTGACGGAGCATTATACGGAACATTACGCGTATATTCGCGATATTCATTTTCAATCTCGCTTTTTTCAGAACTGCCAAAACCAAACATATCTTTACCCTTTCATAAAAAATTGACTTCCTTTTCATCATAACTTAAAACAAAAGGTGTGCAAGAAAAATTTTTCTTACACACCTCTGTTTTGCCATTTTTTGACATAGATGAGATTGAGCTTTAAATAACAACAGCCGTTCCGCTGGCCGTAACCATAAGCATTGAACCGCGATGACCGATTGTTTCATAATCGATATCAATACCCAC
>OMQZ01000084.1 GCA_900313355.1 uncultured Rhodospirillaceae bacterium | reverse complement strand
CGAATCGATGCAATCGGATTTCATGGAAAAACACTTGATCATTATCCGCCTTCAATAGCAAGAAAGGAAGGGAAAGAGCCTTATACTCTTCAAATCGGAAGCGGTAAAATGCTTGCGGATTTGACGGGAATAAAAGTTGTTTATGACTTTCGTTCAGAATTTGTTATGAAGGGTTTTGATGGGGCTCCTTTGATTGGGCCGCACAATGCGCATATTGCCCGTCTTGAAGGTGATGGGATTTATTTTAATGGCGGAAACACCTCAAACTTTGCGATTATTCAAAAAGGAAAGGTTATTTTTAATACGGATTGCGGACCTTTTAACGAATATGTTGATTCGTTTATGCGAGCGCATACATCTGATCTTTGTGATTTTAACGGACAATATGGTTTGAAAGGAAGTCTTGATACGGATTTGCTTGCTCATCTTTTTGATGTGTGCAAGGGGTTTTATGAAACAAAGCTTCCACGCTCCGGCGATCCGCAATTATACAACAAATTGTCTGTGTTTCAAAAGATAAAGGAAAGTAAAATATCTTTTAATGTTGCGGTTCATACACTTGAGTATTTTTCGGCTTATATTGCAGCGCTTTCTTTGGCAATGGTTGATCGTCGGATTGATTTGCCGTCTCGAATAGTTCTTTTTGGCGGTGGATGGAAAAATCCGGTTATTTTACACCGTTTTGGAAAGTTGATTTCGGGTGAGGGCTATATCTTGCCGGAGCATCGCTCTTTATTTGAAGCCTTATGGCAGCGTTTTCCTTTGAAAGTTGAAATCAGATATTCTTCTTTCGGAGAGATGATGGAGGCACGTTTGATGGCGGATATGGCTTTCTTTAAGCTGGAAAATAAACCGTGGCCGTTGCCTGAGGTTCAAAACATTGTTGCAGGGAAAATTGCTTTTCCGGGCGAGGGCAGATATGATGATATGATTAATGCGGGGGCTAAAAATTATTAAGGAAGTTGATATAAAAAACTTGCTTTTATGCAGTTCGTAGCATATAAATAATTGTTTGAAAATCAGATAGCAGATTAAAAATGTTTCATCTTCGAGAAAAAATAAATAAACTATATACCGTCGAAAATTATCGTAAGATTGCTCCATATGTTCGGCCTTATTGGGGGCGTGCTATGATTGCGGTTTTGATTACTATTCCGATCGGGGCCATGGACGCTGTGATTGCGTGGTCATTAAAGCCATATATGGATGTTGTGATGCTTGAAGAACAAACAACAAGTTTCCAGACTGTTCTCATTCCGATTATCATTGTTGCTTTCAGTTTGGTGCAAAGTTTGCTCAACTACGGGGCAACCTATTTTAATACGTGGGTTGGGCAGAAAATTGCGCAGAATGTGAAAATTGATTTGTATAACAAATTGATGCATTATCATGCCGGATTTTTTGATCAAACAAATTCCGGAAAAGTTTTGTTCCGGTTTAACAAAGATGTTGATACGGCTTGTGGCGGTTTGCTTTCAAATTTGAAACATTTTACAACAAGGTTTTTTTCATCTGTTTCTTTGATAGGTGTTCTGTTTTATAATTCATGGCAGTTGGCTATTGTTGCCGTTATTGTTTTATTTGGGGCTCTTTATCCGATGACAACTCTCAGGCGTCGGCTTAAATCTATCATGAATAAAACGGTTTTTTCCGGTTCGGTGCTCATAACACATTATAATGAAGCTTTTAACGGAAACAGAGTTGTGGCTTCTTATAATTTATATGATTATCAAAATTATCGCTTTAAACAAACAATGCGTTCCGTTTTCAAATTAGGTATGAAAATGACGCAACGGACAGGTATTATATCGCCGTTGATGCATTTTATCGTTTCAATAGGTGTTGCAGCAGTTATTTGGCTCGGAAGTTATCTGATTGTGAGCAAACAAATAACGCCCGGTAATTTTGTTTCGTTTATTACGGCTCTTATTATGCTCTATAATCCGATTAAATCCATTGGTAATAATTTTGCATCGATTCAGATGTCGTTAATGGCGATGGAGCGTGTGTTTGGGCTTATGGGGGAAGTGCCGGCGATTCATAATAAAAAGTATCCTGTGAAGCTCAAAGATGTTTCGGGGGTTATTGAATACAGAGATGTTTGTTTTGAGTATGTTCCGGGAAAACCTGTCTTGAAAAATATCAATTTGAAAATCGAGTGTGGTCAGACAATAGCTTTTGTCGGAAATTCGGGCGGAGGAAAGACAACACTGGTCAATCTTTTGCCAAGGTTTTATGATGTTAAGTCCGGCAGTGTGCGTATTAATAATCGAGATATCAGGGATTATGGTTTGCGTTCTTTAAGAGATAAAATTGCCATTGTTTTTCAAGATAATTTTTTGTTTTCAGGAACCATCAGAGAGAATATTTTACTCGGGCGAGATGATGTTTCTCAAGAACAAATTGATGAGGCCATTCAATCGGCATGTTTAGATGAATTTGTTGGAAGCCTAGAAAAAGGTTTAGATACCGAAATAGGAGAGAGAGGTGTTTTGCTTTCGGGTGGGGAGAAACAGCGAATCGCTATTGCTCGTGCTTTTATTAAAAATGCGCCGATTGTTATTTTAGATGAGGCGACATCGGCTCTTGATAATAAGTCTGAGACGGTTGTTCAGCAGGCAATTGATAATTTAATGAAAGATCGAACTGTGCTTATTATTGCGCATAGACTTTCAACGGTTCGACACGCCGATAAAATTATTGTCGTGAACTATGGCGAAATCGTTGAAGAGGGTACACATGAGCAATTAATTGAAAAAGAAGGTTCAATATACGCTTCGCTTTATAAGGCTCAGCTTCAGTAAAACTTTTATTTTTTGAGTTTTATCTTAAGTCCAAAAAATCTGATGATGATATGTTTGTTTTGAAAATCAGATCTTATGGAAAATATTTTTGTAGGCAGAGTTTCTGCTTTTATATGCTCAGAGATGAATTTTTTGATGTCATCGTTATATTGTTGCATATCAAGGATGATTTGTAAGGTTTTTTTGTTCAAAAAATTTTCAATTCGAGGGTAGTTTTCTTCAAATCTGTAAAACGAGTATTTATTTAATTTTTCCAGATGTTGTGTGTGCGCAAGTTTCATATTATCAAAAATGCCTTTTAATAAGTCATGTGTTTTTCTTGCGCTCCAACGTGGATGTTCATGTTCGAGTCTATGAGCATATGTGGTTTTATGAAGGGCATAAAATTTTTGAGCGGTAAGCATGGCTTTTACAAAAAACGGAGGGTCTTGAAAGCGTCTGTAGTCCGGATAAAAGATTTTATGGTCTAAAAGAAAATTTCGATTATAAATAAAGCGGTGATATCCGTAGTCAAATTGATAATCACGATAATTTATCAGTCCGTCTTTTTCAAAGAGATAACCATCTAATCGTTCGTCGTAATTCATTGTTGTTTGGTTGATGTTGTCTGTAAAGTTTGAAAACCCTCCGCCACATATTAAAACATGATTTTGTTTTGCGGCATTATATAAGCATTCTAAAACGTCATTTGAAGGATAAGCGTCATCAGAATCCAAAAAGGCCACAAATTCACCCGTGGCTTTTTTTAGAGCATTGTTTCGGCTGTTGCCTGCTCCTTGATTTTTTTGATGTATTATTTTGATTCGGCTATCTTTTTGGCTGTATTTATCTAAAATTTTTTGGCAAGAGTCAGTAGAACCATCATCAACGCATATGATTTCAATATCTTTTAATGTTTGCGCAAGAATACTGTTAAGGCATTCTTTGAGATATTTTTCGGTGTTGTAAACAGGGATGATAACTGAAATTTTCATATGACGATGCTTTTGGTTTTGACGCTTATACCTTTATCATATATTAGGATTGATTTCAAGTAAAAAAATTATGATTATATGTTAAAAATAAGGCTTGTAAAATTTATTTGATTTTGTATG
>OMQZ01000002.1 GCA_900313355.1 uncultured Rhodospirillaceae bacterium | reverse complement strand
TTGACAAGCCCTCTTGCAAGCGAGATGAGCATGGATATAAGCGTTAAAACAATTAAAATAACATCTAAATTGTTCAGCTGATGCATTTTTATTCCCCTCTAATTAAACCAATTGATTAAACGATGGACGTTGCCGATTTCATAATATGTCATTGTATCAAGTTTTTTCTCTTTGCCGAAACTTGAGGGCACAATGGCACTCGAAAAACCAAGCTTTGCGGCTTCTTTCAAACGAAGAGCCGGCTGTGTGACCGCACGGATTTCGCCCGACAATCCGATCTCGCCGAAAATAACCATATCAGAAGGCAAAGGTTTGTTCGAAAGCGACGAAATAACAGCCATCGCAACAGCCAAATCAGCCGCAGGCTCTGAAATTTTAAGACCGCCGGCAATGTTCAAATAAACATCTTGTGAGCTGAAATTATAACCGCATCTTGCTTCAAGAACAGCCAAAATCATGGCAAGCCTGTTTGAATCCCAACCGACAACGGCACGCTTCGGGGCGCTGTATCCGCTTTGGCTGACAAGAGCCTGTATTTCAACAAGAAGCGGTCGCGATCCTTCGATGCCGGCAAAAACACATGAGCCTGAAACATTTCCCTGACGTTCTGCCAAAAACAGAGCCGATGGGTTTTCAACTTGTTCAAGTCCTTTGTCCTGCATTTCAAAAACACCGATTTCATCCGTGGCACCATAACGGTTTTTAACAGCTCTTAAAATGCGAAAATGATGACCTCTTTCGCCCTCAAAATACAAAACCGTATCGACCATATGTTCCAAAATGCGCGGACCTGCAATCGCGCCTTGTTTTGTAACATGACCGACCAAGAAAAGAACGAACCCTTTCTTCTTTGCAAGTTTAATCAGCTCATAAGCACAGGCCCTGACTTGAGAAACACTGCCCGGTGTGGATTCGACATCTTCCAAATACATCGTTTGAATGGAATCAATAATCACAATGCTTGGGTTTGCTTTTTCAAGTGTTGCTAAAATGTCTTTAACCTCGGTTGTTGAGGCAAGTTTGACGGGTGTTGAAGCAACACCTAAACGCTGGGCACGGATTCGAACCTGATCAATAGCTTCTTCGCCTGAAATATAAAAACACTCCAAGCTATCTTTTTTTTGAGCAACACCCGCCGCAATTTGAAGCAGCAAAGTTGATTTTCCGATTCCGGGATCGCCGCCGACCAAAATGGCAGATCCGGGAACAAGCCCGCCGCCTGTGACGCGGTCAATTTCCTTAATGCCTGTTTTTAAGCGTTCATAAGATTGTGTGGAGCCGCTCAAGTCAACAAAATCAATCAAGGTCCCTTTTTTCTTGGTGTTTAAAACGGAAAAGCCGCTTTGTTCAATTTTTTCTTCGGTGATGCTGTTCCATTCGCCGCAAGAATCACACTTTCCCTGCCATTTCGGATAAACAGCGCCGCAGGTTTGGCAAACATATTGAACAGTGCTTTTTTTAGCCATTTTTTAGACCTCCACTTTAATCGGACCTTGAGCGCAGCCGTTAACAAATTGAACAACATAAGGGTTATCTGTTTTATCCATTTCTTTGACACTGCCCTGCCAAATAATTTTTCCATGATAGAGCATGGCGATTCGGTCGGCAATTTTGCGTGCGGAAGCCATATCATGCGTAATCGTTAAGGTTGTTGCGCCTAAACCTTTTGCCGATTCGATAATCAAATCATTAATCACGTCAGCCATAATCGGATCAAGCCCTGTCGTCGGCTCATCAAAGAAAATAATTTCGGGCTTTGTGATGACGGCGCGCGCTAAACCGACACGCTTTTGCATACCTCCTGAAAGCTCGGACGGAGATAAATCCGCAACATCAGGCGCAAGACCTACCTGACGCAAAACGCGAATAGCTTCAACTTTTGCTTTTTCTCTTGAGATGTTTGTGTTTTCAAGTAAAGAAAAGGCAACATTTTCCCAAACGGATAAACTGTCAAAAAGCGCACCGCCTTGAAAAAGCATTCCCATCTTGGAGTGAAAATCTTTTTTGCGGTTTGTTTTTGCCATAGTTGTTTCAACGTCATCAATTTTAATTGAGCCGCTATCGGGGGTTAAAAGACCTTGTATGCACTTAATCAAAACGGATTTTCCCGTTCCGGATCCGCCGATAACAACCAGAGATTCTCCCTTTTTAATGTCTAAATCAACACCGTCTAAAACTTTTTTGCGTCCGAAGGATTTATGTAAATCTTTAATTGAAATTTTGATATCTGACATGATCTAAAACCTATTTTGAGAAAAGAATTTCCGTGATGATATAGTTAAAAATTAAAATCAAAATCGAAGCTGAAACAACGGCATTTGTTGTGGCCTGACCAACACCTTGGGCGCCGCCTTTTGATTTGTAGCCGTTATAACAGCCCATCAAAGCAATCAAAAAGCCGAAAACGGCAGCCTTAACAACGCCTGTCGTGATATCAAGCGCCTGAAGATTCTCAAGCGTTGCGTTGATATAATTTGCGGGATTAAAGCCAAGTTTGTAAATACCGACAACATAGCCGCCGAAAATACCGATCACATCACCGAATAAAACCAAAAACGGCAAAACAATCAATCCGGCCCACAAGCGCGGAGCAAACAAATATTTGAAAGGATTTGTCGAAAGAGTAACAAGAGCATCAAGCTGTTCGGTCACTTTCATTGTGCCGATTTCGGCAGCCATTGCCGCACCGATTCTGCCGGCAACCATCAAGGCTGATAAAACAGGCGCAAGCTCACGTGTGACGGAAATCAAAACAACGTCGGCAACCATGCTTTCAGCGCCGACACCGCCAAAACCGGAATAGCTTTGCATGGCAATAACCATACCGGCAAAAATCGTTGTCAAGCCGACAACCGGCAAAGAATAAAAGCCGATTTCAAGAACTTGTTTTGCAAAATTCTTAAAATAAAAAGGCGGGGTTAAAGCATGATAAACAGCTTTTAGAATAAACAAAACAAGCTCGCCTAAAGAAATAATAAACTTAACAAGCGGTTTGCCGAGTGTTCTTAAAAAATTTTCAACGTATTTTCTTTGCATGTATTCTCTCTATAATTTTAACACAGACAGTTTAGGATTTTTCTTTTTCCTCTTCAAGAATGCAGTTCAATTTGACCACAATCTTATGAACGGCAGACATTTCAAACGCGTTCAGTTTTAAAAGAGGTAATCTCAAATTTTCATAATAAAAAAACGACGCACTCGGCATACGCTCGATTTGTTCGGATTCGCAAAGCTGTATGACAAGTTTGACGGGGGTTTTTTCTTTTGTATTAAGCCGAATAAGTCCAACCCCTCGAACCTCTAAAAGACCGGAAAGATTTTGAGGCGAAGAAGCAAAAAGCGTGTTTTCAAAAATTTCTAAATCCGTTCGGTCATCCGAGACCAAAACAGCCCCTTTTTCACATATAAGCCTTAAAGCCAAATCAGATTTTCCGGAGCCGGATTGACCTAAAATAAGCAAACCGTGTCCGTTAAAATCAACTGTTGTCGCGTGGATGTTTTGCATTTTTAAATTCCGGTATGTAAATGAATTTTTTTCAATCTTTCGATTTTTTGCGGATCTGTCGTTTCGATTTGAAAAACGCGCGCCCCGTCAGGGTTTGAAGAAATTGAAATCTTAAAAGCATTTGAGGGCAAATAAGCACCCATTTTTTCAGGCCATTCAATCAGGCAAACAGCGCCGAAAAGGGCTTCTTCCATGTTAAGCTCCCAAATTTCTTCGGCATCTTTAAGGCGATATAAATCGAAATGGTAGATATCAAAATCATCAGCTTCATAAGTTTGAACAAGCGTAAAAGTCGGACTTGGAACTTCTTTGGCATTCGTTAAATTTTGAATGAAGGCGCGTGCAAAAACAGATTTTCCGACACCTAAAGTGCCGAAAAGCGCAAACACATCACCTTTTTTTGCAACCAAAGAAAGAGCTTCGGCCAAACGTTCGGTCTCTTGGATGTTTGAGCAGGTAAAAGAAAAAACGTCAGCCATTTGGTTTATCCGAATATGCCGGGTTTCTTTTTCTTCTGGCGGATAACCTTGACATTGTTTGAGCGTTCTTTAATCTTGTGCCAATCCCAAGGTTTATAAAACTGCCCCTGCCACAAACCACGTCTGTTTTGCTGGGCTTGAAGCTCATAAGGAACATAAATGTCCGTGTATTTTGTATAGGCAAGAGCCCAGCCGGCATTAACAATCGCAGCGCCTAAGTCATAAGGACCGAAAGAACAGGTTCCGACCATGTTGCCGCGCGTATCTTGTTGAATAACACGGCACTCAAGTTCGCCGTCCTCAATCCAGCTTTTAAGCCATGCGGCGGCCTGTTTTCCGCAGTTATACGTCTGCCCTTTAGCGTTAGCACAAGTTTGACTGATTTCAGGTGCGGCTATGCCGAAAAGCTTAAAATAACGCCCCCTGATTTCAAGCATATCGCCGGTTAAAACACGAGGATAAGCATATATCACGGGATAGTTGTTCGGATTAAATTCTTGAGGCTGTTGTTGTGCAGAATTTCCGGTCAATGCTAAAACAACGTTTTGAATAAGGCCTTGCTTTTTTTGAGGTTGAGAGTTGCTTTGAGCAGGTTGGGTGTCGGCACTTTGAGGTCTAATATCTTCAAAAAGTTCGCCGGCCATTTGGTCCTGTTCTTCTTGAGGTTCGTCGTTTAAGTCAGGGGTTTGTTGCGTTTGGGTGGTCTCCCGACCGATAAATTGAGAAATAGAAGAAGACAGCCCGCCGATTCCGTTATTAAATAAACCAAGAGTATACATCATAAATAAGCCCACGCAGAGCATAATCAAAAGCGATGGTAAGCAGCCCAGTCCGCGGATGAGCATTCGAGCAAAAACAAACAAGATGATGAAAACAATCAAAAGGCCGATAAAACTCATGCCCTGAACAAAAAGACTGGAGCTTTGTGTTCCGGTGCTACCGCCGTATATAAGAACAAGAAGGCCTAAACCTAATAAGACTTTTTTTAAAAAATACATCTCTACCTCTGCTTGTTTTTTTTACAAAGACAGGTTATTAGAACACGGAAAACGAAAGATTGCAAATCTTTTTTTAAAAACACAAAAGTTTATTGATAAAGAGGAGGGATGGGCTCTTTTTCTTTTTCATTCGATTTTTTGCGGTTTTTAAGGGCTTTTTTATAGGTTTTAACAAAATCTTTTGCCTTGAAATTTCCGCCCTTATCGTTATAAAGAACGCCGGAAAGGGTTTGCGCCATTTGATAAAATTTTGGATCGCCTAAAATGTTTGAAACATCATTCAAGTTTGATATTTGAGCGTTCGGAAAGCTTTTTTGGCAGAGCGCTATAATATTGTTTCGAACGGCCTTTAAATCATTTTTTTTAGCGCTTAAATCCAAATCGCTTAAATCTGTTTCGGTTTTTTTCTTGTTTTTTGTTTTTTGAGGCCGTCTGAAAAAAGCAAAAGCAATCAAAAGCCCTGCCAAAAAGGAAAGAAGGGCTGAATGGTTTGCAAAAAATGCTCTAAAGGGATGAACCTCTTTTGTTTCGTTTTGAGGATTTTGGGGCGCCGCCTGAGCCGAAGACGCGGAAGGCTTATTGGGATCAGGATGAACGAAAAGAGTTTGAGCCTCAAGAACGGCTGTTTGGCTTTGATTTGTGAGGGTGTTATACCACAAAACCTTAATTTCGGGAAGAACGATCGTGCCTGATTTTTGAGGGATATAAGTTACAAGCGTTTTTTGAACACCTTTAACGCCACCGTCCGAAACAAGTGTTTCACCGCTCGGCTTTTCAGGATATACTTTAATATCTTCGCTTGAATCAAAAGAAAGTTCGGGCAATTGTGAATCAGTGAGTCCTTCGGCAGAAAGTTCAATCTCACGGGAAATAACAGAGCCTTGAACAATTTTTTGTGGCGGATTGATAAATTTTGCCTCTATCTGAACATTTTTTGCCGGCAGCCACCAAAGCGAAGAATAAGTTTGAGGCTTTGGCAGGATATTAATTTTCGGACCTTCTATTTGAAGGTGGACAGGTGTTTCAATTCCGAAAACGGAAGGCAGATTGATTTGAAAAAGACCGCCTTGAAAAATGTTTTGAATATCGGGTTTTTGATAGACAAGACCGTCAAACGAGACCTGAGGAATGTGAAGTTCGCCGCTTTTTTGTGCAAACAAAGCAAAAAGATATGTGATGATGCGCCCGCCGTCAGGTTTTTGTTTAATTTTTGGAGCGCCGAGTCCTTTGATGATAAAGTCGGTTGTGGGTTCAAAAGCGGGCTCTCCGCTTTCAATGGTGTTGTTGTCGTGTATTTGAACGGCATAAATAATCTGTTCGTTTACAAAAGTTTTTTCGTTTAATTGATAAATTTCAGTCGAGATTGAATAAGGCGAGGAAGGATTGCTTTGCTGATTTTGAGAAGATTCGTTAAGGCTCGGATTTTGGGCTTGAACTTGATCTGAAACGTTAATTTCAATCGGCGAAGTCTTTTCGTTTCCGAGCGTGATTGAGGGAATAAACAAGCGCCCCTTTTTTAAGGCAAGAAGAGAAAATGTCCACTCGGTTTGGTCATAAACGCTGCCGTTTATGGCATAACTTTGATGAGAAACAGATGTTGAGAGAACATCAAAAAGACCGCTTAAAACTGATAAGTCAGGCGATAAAGAAGAGTTTTGATCGGTTTTGATTGTCAGAACAATAGGGCTTTGAAGAGAAGCTTCGTTTGTGTTAACGCTCGCGTCAAGCGTTGCCGCCGCGTTAAAAGAGAAAAAAAGACAAACAAAAAGATAAATATATTTTTTCATCATTTTCTTTCATACCTGTTTTTTAAATATTCTTGAGAAATAAAGGCTTTCAAAAGTCCGCCCGGATCATCTTTGATTTCACGGAATTGTTGTTCGCGCGCCTGAACGGTTTCATCATATTCGTCGGCTTGCTGTTCTTTGGCGCTCAACTGAGGGATTTGCTCTTTTTCAAGGCTTTGATCATTTTCAAGATTGTTTTGGGCATTATTTTGACCGTCAGACTGATCTTGAGGATCTTTTAAGGATTGATCGCTTGACGATTGCTGCTCGTTTTGTTGTTCGTTGTTTTGATTTTGGTTATCATTTTCAGAACTTTGGTCTTCGCTTTGAGATTTGTCATCACTATTTTGATTGTCATCGGCACCGTTTTGGCTGTCAGGGTTGTTTTGATCCTGAGGATTCTCTTCGCGCTTGTTTTCATTGTTCTTGGATTGTTGCTCGTTTTGCATCATCTTTTTCAAATATTCCAAATTAAATTTGGCATCTTCATGAGAAGGATCAATTTTCAAAACTTTTTCATATTGCTCAATGGCTTGAGGAATTCTTCCGCCTTTTGCCAAGGCATTTCCTTTGTTATAAAGGGAGGTAACATCATCTTTTTGACCGAAGATTTGAGCCGAAGAAGCATAATCACCGGCCTTATAATAAGCGGACGCGCGCCAATCATTGTTCTTAAATTTTTGGGCAGCAGCGGCATATTCTTTGCTCGAAAACAAAAGGGCGCCCTCTTGATCGGCATTAAAGAAAAAGCCGGCAAAAGCTTGTGTTGAAAAGAAAAAGGCAAACAAAAACACAAAAACGCTTCTTCTGACT
>OMQZ01000078.1 GCA_900313355.1 uncultured Rhodospirillaceae bacterium | reverse complement strand
GGCGAGAAAGTCTACCATCGACAGTTTATCCGAACTTTCGGTTGTGTGTCGTGTGATTACGTTAAGAGAAAGAACGCAAAAAGAAGCTGACGTCGGAAATTTTAATAACGAAATTTTGGAGAGGGTTTCAAAGGTTTGGTCGGACAGCATGGATCGAATCTATACCAATACGCACTATATGATTGTGAGCGTGGCGGACAGAAAAGACGCATTAAAAGATTTGAATTATGCATGTCAGACGATTATTGCAACGCTTGGGGAATATGGTGTTTTTCAGATGTATGAAAATCCGGAAAGCCCCGCTAAAGACAGTCCGTTTTTTGTGTTTTCAAGACTTTGCAGCCCCGTTTCGAAGCCTGAGCCGAAGGTCAGGACAGCACAAGGGGCTGAACTCAATGAAATGCTTTCGGCAGATCATATTCATTTCACAAGAGAAAAAGGTATTATTCACTTCTTTTCGGGCGATAAAGATTTATATGAAATCGTTATGGGCATCAGGACAACGGGCGATTATATGGATGAAAGTATGATTGTTTCGCTTTTATCTATCGACTGCGAACTTGTGTTGTTGCATAATGTCAGACCGATTTTCAGACCGCAGGCAAGATTGATGCTGTTGCAGCAACAGAGAATGGCCGCGATGACGAATTTTTCAGGCGGTGTTGTTGAGCAATATGGTGCGGCATTGGCTGCGATTGAAGACAGCGATGCGGATTATCAGGCTTTAACGGAATATGCTTTAACGATTATTATCAAAGGTGCTGACCAAAAAGAACTTAATTTCGGCGAAAGCGAAGTTCAGCGTATTTGTCGTGCGTTTTCGGTTACGCCGGTTCGAGAAGGTTGGATTACGCAAGCTTCATTTTTCAGCCAATTTCCGACTTATGATACATATCCGAGGACTTATCGATATTTGTCGAGGATTGTGGCGCTTGCGATTTCATTTGATAAACCGGCAGAAGGTTTTTCACGTTCGGACTGGGGACCGGGGGCTATTACGACGTTTCGGACCATGTCTGGATCGGCATATCAATTCCAATTTCACGTTTCGCCTGAGGAAGGCGCTGTGGCACACTGTTGTATTATCGGTCCGACCGGTCAAGGTAAAACAACTTTGCTGACGTTTTTAGCCGGTCAGGCTATGAGGCATGCGGATTTGAGAGTGTTCTTCTTTGACCGCCACAGAGGTGCGGAGATTTTCACACGCGCTATCGGCGGTGCGTATGTGGGTTTTGACGGTGATAATAAAAATGTTTCGTTAAACCCGTTTGATGCGGCAGATACACCAAACAACAGAGCCTTTTTAAGACGCTGGATGAAGGCTATTACGCTGACCGAAGATGCCTTATCCGAAAGAGAAATCGCACGCGCGGTTACAACCGCCTTTGATTATTTGAGGCCGGAAGAACGTATTATGAAAAACCTCTATAAGAGCTGTTTTTCACCGACCGGCAACATGAGAAGGGAAATTTATCGTTGGGTAAATCCTGATCAATACGGCAATATTTTTAATGCGGATACGGATAGCTTGGATTTGAAATCAAAAAGATTTATGGCGTTCGATTTTACGCATATTTTTGAAGACGAAACTTTAGCGCCGGCGGTTATCAGCTATATTATGCACAGAATCCAAAGCGAAACGGGCGAAACAGGTGTGCCCTCACTGATTATGATTGATGAAACGGCGCCGATGTTAAAGCACCCGATGTTTAGAGACTATTTTATGATCGGTTTGCAAGAAGGTCGTAAAAAGCGCCAAGCATATCTTTGTGCGTTCCAACAACCGAATATTATTGATAAGCTCGGTGTGGGCGAGGTTATCAGAGGACAATGTCAGACGATTTTGTTCTTCAGGAACCCGCAAGCTATGCCGGAAGACTATGCAACATGGAACTTAACACAAAGCGAGCTTGATTTTGTGTTCGGTCGTTCATATCGTGATTTTCCGTATGCAATTTTGTTGTCGCGTCCGGCAACAGGCGAATCCGTGATTTTAGATGTTAATTTAGGCGCGTTAGGGCCGTATTTGAAACTTTATAATTCGGGCAGGCAGAACGTTTTGCTTGTTGAAAGTTTGATTAAAGAGTATGGAGAGGATAAATTTGTTACAAAATATTTAAATATTGCGTAATTTGATAAAAAACATTAGGTAAAAACAAATTTTTAGGCTAAAATAATTAAAAGGACTATATTGTCAGGAGGTTAAGATGCAACACAAATCTATTTCAAAAATTTTTTATGGCGCCTTTGCGGCGTGGCTTTTGAGCGTTTCTCCTGCACATGCGATAGGTTTTCCGACACTTGATATTGCAGAAGTTCTAAACACAATTCAAAGTGTGATTTCGCAAGCACAATCACAAATCGCGACCGTTCAGGAAACCCTTTCTATTGCAAACATTCAACAGGCAATCGGTGATAAGGTCGGTGGATTGAAGGCTTTTCAGACAGCAAAAAAGTGGGCTGAAGAACAAAAAGAAAAAGTTGAAAAACAAGCAAAACGTTTGCAAAGATTAAATGAGCTCAAGAAAAAGTATGAGCAGGAAGCAAAGCAAGCCATTTCTGACGTGAAAGAAAAATATGACCAAGCAAAAGGCGTTGTTGATTCTGCGGTGCAGACCGTTAATGATACAAAGGAAAAAATTGAGGGAATAGGCAATCAGGTCGAAAACTTTGCTCAAAATGTTCAAAATAAAGTTAATGACGTTAAATCTGAAATTGATAACGTTAAGCAAAATGTTACAAACGGGCTTGAAAATATTGAAAATACAGTTAACAATCTGACGGGGGCAGCTTCAGGAAGTTCTTCGCAGGGAGCTTCGAACAGCTATGATCCGGACGAGGCGGCAGATTTATGGGGTGATGGTTCGGGTAGCGCACCGCAAGCCGTCGTTCGTGAAAATGTTCCTGCTTCGTTGCAGGAAGATTTAGCAAAAAGGTCTCTTGAAAAAGAGATGCAAATTGATGAAGATATCAACGCAACCGAGCCGAGAGCCTTTAAGTCGTCTTATGTTTCTTTTATGCCGATGGCGTTTGCTGAATTTACGACAGGAACAAATGATGACGGGGATTATTACTTTTCAGATACGTTAAGCCAATGGTGCGGAATTAATTATACCGATATGGTTGATGAAGAGGTTGCAATCAACTGTTTTAAGACAATTTGTGCGGGATTGAATGAAAAAGAGGCAACTAAAGCTAAAGAATATAGAGACAGATACGGACAAGTTATCGGCGAGACAATTTCGCATAATTTTTCGGCGGCCGTTAAGGTTAAAGACAAGGCGGCATCTTCAAAAGTAACAGATGCAGTTAACGAGGCTTTGAAGGTTTCGGGGGGCGATTTGCGCACACAAGTTTCGGGTAACGGAGAAGTCAGTTCGGCAGAAACATCTATGGCAAAAGATGGCGTTTTAATTCAGGCCGGTTCTTTGGAAGTTTTGACAGTTACAACAGGATTAGAACAATATTGTCACTATCTTAAAGAGGCAGAAAAAGAGGATAACTGATGATGAGAAAAAGTCGGTTTATAATTTTAGCAGTATTTATGGTGTTTTCCGCCTCACCGGCAAAAGCAGATATTGAGGCTGTTCAGGCTATTATTACATATGTCGGCGATGTGGCTCAAAATGCAAAAGAACAGGTTCTTAAAGCAAAATCAATGATTGAGAGCGCGCAACAGCTGGCTGTTCAGACGAAAAAAATCGCATCAGATGCAAAAAAGACAATTAAAGATGCCGAGGGGGTTGTCAAGCAAGTTCAAAGTGAAGTAAAAACCGCACAAGAAAAAGTTCAGGCAATTAAAGATAAGGTCAACGGCACGATTAATGCGGTTCAAAGCGGGGATATCAAGAATGTTTTGCCAAAGGTTGAGTTCGTAAAACTTAACGGTGTTTTTGACGGAACAAAAATTGATGATGAAATGGCAGAAGCGGTGATGGACACATTGGTACGCAAAAAGGGCGGAGATTCTATTGCCAACCAAAAAGCGCTTAATAAAGCCTTGAACTTAAAGCAAGGGACGGATATGGCAAATATGTTTGCTGATGTGGTTGTTTTAAGGCAAGAAATCGTTCAAGAAGAAGATGAGGTGCAAAATCCGGATAATATTGAAGATGCTATCGACTTAGCACAGAAAAGTATGACAAAAAATCTTGAGAGGCAAAGACAAATTTTGCTCTTTAATTCGCAAATAACCGAATACAACCATACATATGGCATTCAAGCTTTGCAAGGAGAAAAAAAGGAGGCGGAAAATGAATAAAAAAGGGCTTTTCTTTTTGGTTTTTCTTTTTTCTCTTTGTTTGAGCTTTAAGGCTTCGGCACAATTAAAACTTGACGGTTTGGCGGGGGCTGAACGTATTTTAACAAGTGTGCAAACAGGTATTGAAAGCGTTCAGAAAAAAATTAATGAAGCTTCAAAAATTTTCTTAGGGAATTTGTGGGGTGATAAAGATGCCACAAACTGGGAAACATTTAAGGCGCTCAGAATGAAAATTAAAGATACGGTTGCAGCCGGAAAAGAACTCTATGATGAGGGCAAAGATTTGATGGCTGACAGCGAAGAAGCGCTAAAAGATTCTTATGAGCAGCTTCGCGGTGAAATAAAAGGGATTGTGCCCGTTTCAAGTGCGGCGCTTGAATATGAAATCGGCACGATTGAAAAAGAAATGGATGATCGCAGAACGGTATTGGGTAATGAACTGGCCTCAAAGCTCAAGTCAGCTCAGGAAAATGAGCAGATTTTAAATACGCTCTACGCGGCGGCTGAAGATGATGATACAAAAGAAAGCTTGAGTGTTCAGATTGCAAATGCAGAGGCTATTCGTCAGCAACTTGAGGCAGATTATGACAACTTAAGCAGTGATGAAAACGCTTATTTGGCAACAGATGAGACGTTTCAAGATCTGAAGGCAAAAAGGGACGAAAAGGCGGCAGAACTTTCGAACACGCTGGCATCTTTGGCTGAGAAAGGCAAGGGGCTGGCAGCAACGTTTGTGCAAGGAATGATTAAAAAGAGTCCGGCGCAAAGGGCAGCAGATTATCTTGAGGCCGATAGCAAGAGTTTTGCGAGCGAGGATGAGGAATTAACTCAAGAGGTTGTAGACAGAATCAATAAAGGACGCCTTGCGCGTTTGGAAAAAGATATGGCAAATGCTTTTGTGCAAATTGTTCGGGTTAGAAAAAAAGCAGGAGAGTTTGAAGAAGAAAAAAGCCAAATTGTCGGCAACATCGAAGCCTCTGATAAGGCTATTACGAGCCAGCGCCTCCAAAACAAGCTTAAAATTATGGAAACAGAAATGTTAAATGATCGTGTTGAATTAGAGATTTCAGAATTAAGGCTGAAATCGTCGCTTGATATGATAAAGCAACCGTATCGCGCGCCGAGCAAAGACAGAGATCATACGAGAATGAACATGGATGATTATGTGGTAACCAAAGAAAGCATAGAGGCACAAACGCAGCAAACAAGAGAAGATGGAGACTAACGATGAAAAAGAATATATCTAAATTTGTTTTTTTAGCCTTTCTTTTTTATGCAACGGAAAGTTCTGCGGTTTTGTGGCCGCCTTGTCCGATTTGTCCTTCATTTGACGGAATTAATGATGTTATTGAGACCGGCAAGGCTATTTTGAAAAAGGCCAGAACGGTGGTTGACGATTTGCAATATCAGCGCGATCAGTTCTTAAATAATCTCAAATCAGCAAAAAAGTTTATTGCTTTAGACTTTACTGAATCTCCTCTTAAAAAAGAAATCAATTTTCCGGTGATTGCGGATGCTAAAGAAATTGCAACTTGTCAAATTGCTGATATTACGGATCCGGCTTCTTTGAGCAACGGTTTTAAGAAGCTGTTTTTGGAAAATGATGTTAATCTTTTGCAGAGTTTTCCTGTTTCTTATCATTCTTTTGTTTTGAATGAAATTGATAAAAAACGTTCGGAATTTGCATTTGATAATATGATGGAAATTTATGTTTCGGCAGAAAAACTTCAAGAGGAAAGATTGCCGGCGCTTAAAGCAGAGCTTGAGAGTATGACGGAATGTTTTGTCGAGGGGAAAGAGGGCGTTTCTGCGGCTTGTTCTATGGCATCGGCGACAGATGAAGAGCTCGGCAACTGGGTGAATACATATAAACTTGAAACAATGCGCGACTCTACAATGAGACTTTTGGAAGAGTTGGTTGCGATGAAGGCGCAATATCAGAGCGGGAATGCTTTAAGAGAAGGTGTTCGTCCGTTTAATGAGGATTTGACCATCAAGGAAGAAAACGTAAAAGATAAGGAAAATATGAGTTTTCATTATCTAAGCGAAGAAAAAATGGCTTTTGCGCAGCTTGCAGGAACATCTGTCGCTCGTGTTGAAAGCACAAAAAGTGCACCGAAAGTGAATCCTGATTTGGAACTCTTGGTTTCGGAAGAAACAAAAACGTCATCTCCATTTGAAGGATCGGAAGAATTGGTTAAATCTTTGCCAATTTTAAACGGAGCTTATGAATTGTTAAGTCTTGCAAAGGAAATGCATAACACAAAACAGCAGATGCCCGATTTAAGAAAACCCTTTATTGAATATGAAAAGATGAAGGCATTGCACGAAGAAGCCATTAACAGGCTGGCAAAATCGGAGATGAGTGTCAGAGATTATTTGTCAGATTATTACGGGACTTCGAATGCAAATGATATTTGGTTCGGAAATACGTGCAAGATTCAGAGTGTCCATTTAGGTAAAAAATGTCCGAACATTATGGGGTGCAAAACAGCAAAAGAATATGTGGATGCAAGCAAATGGAATATTATTTGTTCATCAGGTGCGGCTGATTTGACTTCATACGAAAGACGCTCTTTTGATTCATTGTCGGGGGTGGCTATTCGCGATTATAAGCTTTCAAAGGCTGAAAAGGTTTTGGCGCTTGCGATGGAGGATATAAGCAATCCGGATAAAGCGCTTGACAACTATGACAGAAAAATGCCTAAGACAGAAATTAATATGGATATCTCCCCGAAAACACCTGATATGGATAAAGAGGCTGATGTGAAGGACTATGTTAAAGATGCTGACAGAGTGTCAATGCCTTCGGATAATAAAGATGCGGAAGATACGACGCGTGAGCAAAACTTAAATCGTTGGCAAATCGGGGCAGAAAGGTCTGTGGCAATAGGTCAGGATATGGAATCATCAAATCCGGAATATGGGTTTGCTTATAAGAAATATCCGGTTTGGACAGATGAAAAGCGTTTCTATCGTCAGTATTTGAAAGAAAAATATAGAAATATGGTGATATATTTTGAATCCGGATATCTTGAGTCTGCTATTTTTGATATTGCAAGCAATATGAATGAGACGATGACGATCGACGAAGAAAAGCTTAAGTCAAAAATCGATACGGAAGTCAATTCAAAAGTTAATGCGCTGGTTTATGCATATGCGGCGAGTTTGAGTGCTGATGATCCGAGCAGACAGGCAAAAATAAACGCTTACAGAGCGTCGGTATATGATTCAACTTATAAAGAAACATCAGAACGCTTAAGCAAAGAAGCCAATGATAAACTTTTAAAGGTTAAGGGAGAAAACAGAGGTATTATTGCCAGTGCACAAAAAGCGTTTGAGGCAAAATTGGAAGAGCTTGAGAAAGATTCTTCACTTCGCAAGATGAAAGAAGCTCAAGATAAAGAAATGGCCGCTTTGATTGAGGGGACTCAAAAGAAGATTGAAAGTTTGGAAAATAAAAAGCAAAATGCAAACGATGATTTGGAAGCAAAAATGGAAGAGCTTTCGGCACAAAAAGCTCATTACAACGATTTGATGGAAAAGAAAAAATCTGCCGAAGCTGCAATTGTTGCACAAGACCAATCAATGAAAATGGCTGAGGCAAAACAGCAAGAAAGCGAAGAAAAGAAGGCAACATATAATGATCCGCGTTTGAGCTATGACAGCGGTATGAAAGATACGTCTGAAAAAGTTAAAAAAGAAAAAGAAGCCGAGCTTGTGTCGTTGAAAGAAAATCTCGAGACGGCTTTAGAGGGTGTTGAAGAACTCCAAGATGATGTCGACAACCTTTCGAATGTGGTTGAAAATATTGATCATCAAATTGAAGAGGTTAAGACTTCTTATATCGAACAGGCCG
>OMQZ01000056.1 GCA_900313355.1 uncultured Rhodospirillaceae bacterium | reverse complement strand
TAAGTTTGTTGAAGATTTGTCTGTTGTATTTGTAAATCTTGTCCCTGATACGACGCCGTCTTTGATGGAAACTTCATAATATTTGTCGATTAAAGTCTGGGAATCAGGGTTATAATCCGGAATATTATACACATGTTCACCCTGCGTATCAGACGTCGGAATAGGGGTATAGGCACTTGTTTGGGGATTTGCTACAGGATCTTTTTCATGCAAATCATCTAAGGTTGGCGTCATTGCATATGCGGGCCTTGTTACTATCCCCGCAAATGCAGAACTCAAAAAAAGAGTTGATATCAGGATCTTTGATGATCCGTGAAAAATATTCTTATCAATACATTTTGTTTTCATATTTATCCTCTTTCACCGGCAAACAAGCATAAACTTACAAATAATGCCTCAATTATAAAGGAAAAATATAAAAAAAATATTAAGGGCTCAATCAACGAAATCAATAATTTTAATTTTTGAGATAATTTTTTATCTTCTCGAGTTTGTTTACGGCATCAAAAACGCCTAAATCATACATATTTTGCAATTTGTTTGTGTCTTTTTCCACCCTTTTTATCTTCATTAATTTAGATGGTCTCAGAACAATGATTTTATTTTCAGCCTCATATTTTTCAACCAAATCCATTGTTTCGTTATATCTTTTGTAATGACTGAGCGCCGTTTCAACAAAATTGGGAAACTTTTTATAAAAAAGCTTAAATGGAAGGTGCGGCTTTTTCTTTCTGTAACCGGCAGGCCTTGTTAAAACAACAATAATTTTTTGAGGGTTCGTTTCTATGACCTTTTTCAAAGGCACAGGGTCGCTCATGCCGCCGTCTAAATACAAATTTGAGTTTATTTCGACAGGCTTTGATACAAAAGGCATAGATCCGGATGCCCTGAAATATTCCAACCCTTCCTCGGCATCATCAACTTTGATATATTCCGGTTTCCCCGTTTTTATATTTGTAACGACCGCATAAAAATCAACAGGGCTGTTTTTATACGTTTCAAAATCAAGCCGATCGAGTTCATAAACAAGCTTTTTAAAACAAAAATCCTTGTTCATGATATTGCCGGTTGTCAAAAGCGAATATAATCCCATATAATTTTTGTTGTTTGCGTATTTTAAGTTATATCTTAAGACGCGCCCGATTTGATGAGATTTATAATTCAAGCCGAATAAAGCACCGGCCGACACGCCGTATATTTCATCAACATTGATGTTGTTTTTCATCAATATATCAAGAACGCCGGCGCTGTAAAGCCCTCTCATCGCGCCGCCTTCAAGTATTAATGTCGTTTTGTGTTTTGTCGTCATGTTATTCCCAAACATATTTGAAAATAACTATATTTAATTTTTTTCACAAATCAAATAAAAAAACGTAAACAAGATGAAAAAAAGGCTTGCAATCTCAAATTTTTATGTTATAGAAATTGACAATAACGATAAATTATTTCAGTGGGGGTTGCAAAACCCCCGCTGATTTTATTTGAAAAGGAAGAATATGTCGAAAAAAACATTAGAGCAGTTGATTGAGCCTGTGGTCGATTCTTTGGGTTATGAAACGGTTCGGATTTTGCTTTCGGGCAACGTTCGCCAAACCCTTCAGGTTATGATTGATTTTCCTGACGGCTCACATGACATTACAGTTGATGATTGTGCAAAAGTCAGCAGAGCCATTTCAAAAGTTTTGGATGAAGATGATCCTCTCGAAGGTCAATATTCGCTTGAGGTCAGCTCTCCGGGGATCGATCGCCCTTTAACCAAACCGGCGCATTTCAATCGTTTTAAAAACTATGAAGCGAGAATTGAGACGCAGGAAGCCGTCGATTCGCGCAAACGTTTTAAAGGTATTTTGCTTGGCGCAGATGCCAAAAACAACGTCCATATCAATATGGATAATAAAGAATACACAATAGCTTTCAGCAATATTTCAAAAGCAAAGCTCGTTTTAACGGATGCGTTGCTTGAAAAATACGAAGCTAAACAAGAAAATATTGAACTTTAACTTTAACAAACAGAGGAAAACAATGGAAAATACAGAAAATATGCCCAGACCTGAAATTGTGCTTGTTGCCGACGCCGTTGCGCGCGAGAAAAACATCGATAAAGAAGATGTTTTTGTTGCAATGGAAGTTGCCATTCAAAAAGCCGGTCGCTCACGCTATGGTGCTGAACATGATATCAGGGCGAGCATTGATCGCAAAACAGGTGCCATCACATTGGCGCGCTATCGTGAAGTTGTTGACGACGACGCCGAAATCGAAAACGAAGCTGCTCAGCTCCACTTAAAAGATGCGAAAAAAATTCAAAAAGATGTTAAAGTCGGTGAGTTTATTATTGATATATTGCCGCCGGTTGACTTTGGGCGAATTGCCGCTCAAACAGCCAAACAGGTGATTGTTCAAAAAGTTCGCGATTCTGAGCGCAATCGCCAATATGAAGAATACAAAGAAAAAATCGGCACGATTGTCAACGGAACGGTTAAACGTATTGAGTTCGGAAACGTTGTTTTGGATATCGGCAAAACAGAAGCCATTTTGCGCCGTGATGAAATTATCCCAAGAGAAAAGTTCAAAAACGGAGATCGTATCAGAGCTTATGTTTTAGACGTTCGTCGTGAAACACGCGGTCCGCAAATTTTCTTATCAAGAACATGCCCCGAGTTTATGGCAAAACTCTTCACCGCCGAAGTTCCTGAAATTTATGACGGTATTGTCCAAATTATGGGCGTGGCTCGCGATCCGGGTTCAAAAGCGAAAATTGCCGTTAAAGCCAATGATATGACGATCGATCCTGTCGGTGCGTGCGTTGGTTTGCGCGGTATTCGTGTTCAGGCTGTTGTGACCGAATTACAGGGCGAAAAAATTGATATCGTTCCTTATTCCGAAGACAAAGCGCAATATCTTGTTGCGGCTTTGGCTCCTGCAGAAGTGACAAAGGTTGTGATTGATGAAGAAACAGGGCGCATGGAAGCCGTCGTTCCCGAAGAACAATTTTCAATTGCCATCGGTCGCCGCGGTCAAAATGTTAAATTAGCTTCTCAGTTGATGGGTGCTGATATTGATGTCCTAACAGAGGCTCAAGAACAAGAACGTCGTTCAAATGAAAACAAAGTTCGTTTGAACCGCTTTATGGAAGCCTTAGATGTTGATGATATGATTGCTCACCTTCTTATTGCCGAAGGTTTCACAACGGTTGATGAAGTTGCTTTTGTTGACTTGAAAGAACTCTCTGAAATTGAAGGCTTTGATGAAGATATTGCAACCGAGCTTCAAAACAGAGCCAAAGAGTTCGTTGAAAAGCGCAATGCCGAATTTGCAAAGAAGAGCAAAAACTTAGGCATTTCAGATGAGCTGAAATCGATGGAAGGCCTTGATCAGGATATGGTTATCAAATTGGCTGAAAACAACATCAAAACACTTGATGACTTAGCTGATTTGGCAGGTGATGAACTTGTTGAAATTTTAGGTGAAAACACCATTCCTTTGACAGAAGCTAACCGTATCATCATGGCTGCTCGTGAACATTGGTTCGAAAACGAGGAAAAATAGTTTTCTTTAAGGTTTGAATATGGAAAAAGAGCTCCAAAGAAAATGTGTTGCCACGGGTGAGATCAAATCGCAAGATGAATTATTGCGTTTTGTGAAAACGCCTGACAGCCGTCTTGTCCCCGATTTTAATAAAAAACTCGAGGGGCGGGGGCTCTATGTTTCCAATTCTAAAACAGCCTTGAAAAAAGCGTTAGATAAAAATTTATTTATTAAATCAATCCACGTTTTCTTAAAAATTCCGGAAGATTTTTTAGATCAGGTGGAACACTTATTATATCAGAGAGGTTTAGACGCCTTAAATCTGGCACGCAAAGCAGGCGCGCTTGTGACGGGCTTTGAAAAAGTAAAGACAAACATTTTGAAAAACAAAGTGGCTTTTGTCATTGAGGCAACCGATTCGGCAGATGACAGCAGTCACAAAATCGCAAACATCTCAAAAAATCTTGAAACGCTTAAAGTGTATAACAGCCAAGATTTAGATGTTGCGTTTAACAAAGAAAGCACGGTATATGTTGCCGTATTAAAAAGCAATATTGCCGCAATGGTTTATAAAAACATAAAAAGGTATCAAACCTTTCTGGAAAATTGATTTTGGAGAAAAAACAGCATGGCAGATGATAATGCAAAAACAAAATTAACATTATCCTTAAAACCGACACTAACCTTAAAAAACACGGTTAAATCGAGTTCTGAAAGTGGCAAAAAAATTGTGCAGGTTGAAGTGCGCAAAAAACGCACGATTCAAACAGGTACGACTGCCGAGAACAAAAAGCAAATAGATGAAGCAACGGCGCAAAAGCTCAAATTGATTGCCGAAGCTAAAGAACACGAAGCAAAGCGCCAACTTGAAGAAGAACAAAAAGAAGTTGCTCGTCAGCAGATTAAAGCTGAAAAAGAGCGTGAAGCGCAAGAAAAAGAAGAGCAGAAAAAAGCCGAAGAAAAGAAAAAAGAAGAAGCAGTACGAAAAGCTGAAGCTCAAAAACAAAAGGAAAAAAGCTTTTCAAACACACCTTCAAAGCCTCAAAATAACGAGGAAACATCTTATAAAAAAGATAAAAAGTCTCATGATTTTGATGATGAAGATGATGACAATGACAACTCTTCTTACCATAACAAAAAGGCATCTTCAGCATCTTCTAAACCCCTGACGAAAGAAGAAACATTTGAGCAAGAGCGCAAAAAGATTCAAAAACGCAGTTTTGAACAACCGCGCCGCAACAATAAAATCAACTTAAATGCATATATGAATTCTGATGAAGATGATGATTACGGCTTTGGTGCGCCCCGTCGCCACTTCAAGAAAAAACAACCCAAACAGGTAGAGCAGGCTCAACCTCAAGAAAAAATCATCAAAGAGGTTATTATTCCTGAAGTAATTACAGTTCAAGAATTAGCAAACCGTATGGCAGAAAAAAGTGCGGAAGTGATTAAAAAGCTGATGGCTCTTGGCGTGATGGCAACCATCAACCAGCCGATTGATGCCGACACTGCTCAAATTGTTGTTGAAGAGATGGGCCATAAGTTCAAACGTGTGGCAGACAGCGACGTTGAAGAAGGCTTAACAGGTCCTAAAGATGAGGCTCAAGACTTGTTACCTCGTCCACCGGTCGTTACGGTTATGGGCCACGTTGACCATGGTAAGACCTCGCTTCTTGATGCTTTGCGTGAAACAAATGTTGTTGCTAAAGAAGCCGGCGGTATCACCCAACACATCGGTGCATATCAAATCGAAGTTGCAAACGGTCAAAAAATCACATTCATTGACACCCCCGGACACGAAGCCTTCTCTGAAATGCGTTCTCGTGGCGCAAAGGTGACGGATATTGTGGTTTTGGTTGTGGCTGCCAACGACGGCATCATGCCCCAAACGATTGAGGCCATTCGCCATGCTCAAGCCGCAGAAGTACCGATTGTTGTTGCAATTAATAAAATCGATTTGCCCGGTGCGGATCCGATGCGTGTGAAAACTGAGCTTTTGCAACACGGTATTGCCGTCGAAGAAATGGGTGGCGAAAGTTTGTGCGCCGAAGTGTCGGCTAAAAAGAGAATCAATATTGAAAAATTGGTTGAAGCCATTTTGTTACAAGCCGAAATCTTAGATTTGAAAGCCAATCCGAACAGAAAAGGCGAGGGATCTGTGATTGAAGCAAAAATGGAAAAAGGCCGCGGAAGCGTGGCAACAGTTTTGGTTCAAAACGGAACCTTAAGAGTGGGAGACATCTTCATTGCCGGCAAAGAGTGGGGACACGTAAGAGCTATGTTTAACGAACACGGCAAAAAGGTTATGGAAGCATCTCCGGCAACCCCTGTCGAAGTTTTAGGCTTGCAAGGCACTCCTGCGGCAGGTGATAACTTTATTGTCGTCAAAGATGAAGCCCAAGCCAAAGAGGTAACATCATATCGAATCAGAAAAGAGCGTGAAACAAAGTTGGTTAAGAGCGCTAAATCCGCGATGGAACAAATGCTTGATAAAATCAAGTCAGGCGAGTCAAAACACCTGTCTGTCATCATAAAGGCTGACGTTCAAGGTTCGGTAGAAGCCATTGAGGGTGCAATCACGAAGTTCTCTAACGAAGAAGTATCTGTTCAAATTTTGCATTCGGCAGTCGGCCCGATTTCTGAATCTGATGTAACGCTTGCCAAAGCATCTGACGGATTTATCATCGGCTTTAACGTTCGTGCAAATCCTCAGGCTCGTGATATGGCACGCCGCGATGGCATAGATATCAAATATTACTCTATCATTTATGATGTTGTTGATGATGTCAAGAAAGGCTTGGAAGGTCTGCTCTCACCTGAAATCAAAGAAAAGCTTTTGGGTTATGCCGAAATTCGCACAGTGTTTAACATTACAGGCGTCGGAAAAGTCGGTGGATGTATGGTCACCGAAGGTCTTGTCAAACGCGGTTCAAAAGTTCGCCTCCTTCGTGACAACGTGGTGATCCATGACGGAAACCTAGCTCAATTGAAGCGCTTTAAAGAAGATGTCAAAGAAGTCCGCGAAGGTTATGAATGCGGTATGAGTTTTGAAAACTACAATGACATTCAAGTCGGTGACTATATTGAATGTTATGAGTTAGAAACAATTGCTGCAAAGTTGTAGGAGATTATCATATGGCAGAAAATAAAGAGCCTTCTCAAAGACAGCTCAGGGTTGCTCAAGAGATTAAACGTGTCATTACGTCTGTTTTGGAAAGAGGCGATATGCGCTCTGAAGAAATCCGAAGCGCATTCATTACGCTAACTGAAGTTAGAGTTTCGCCTGATTTAAAATATGTGACGGCCTATGTTATGACCTTAAACGGCAAAAATTTAGGCTTGGTGCTTGAAATGCTCAATGCTGAAAAAGGCGTTTTTAAAAAACAAATCGCTTCAAAATTGCAGCTCAGATACACCCCTGATATTACCTTTAGGGCAGATGATACTTTTGCCGAAGTTGATCGCATAGAAAAACTTCTTCGTCATCCGAAAGTTGCACAAGATTTGAAAAAGACAGAACCTGAAGAATAGAAAGAAGGACCATCGAAAGATGGTTCTTCTTTTTAAGCTAAAAAAAGACCGCCCTTGCGGACGGTCCTTTAGGAGGAGGAGATGAAAAAACTCTTATTTTATCTTAACGAGAAATATTTTTCATATTTTTCAAAGCATTACGAACCATTGCATGATTTTTCTCAATACGATCAATAACACTTTGAGAAGCGTCTTTGCTCTGACCGGAAGCTAATTCCTTAAATTTCTTTGAGATGTGAGCAGAAAGCTTGTTGTTTGAACGAAAATCGTTCATTTTCTTTTGTTGCTCGGAAGAAATATCTTTATCGGATAAATGTCCGGACGCAATTGTTGAGCGTTCTTGAGCTTTCTTCAGTAATTCCATAGTTTTTTTCATTGTTTTTATTCCTAAAACTGCTTTATTTTGTCTAAATTTAGCATATAAAAAATGTTTTGTCAAGTCTTTTTTTTTATCCGTGTAAAAGTTTTTTTTAAATAGTGCAAAACGAAGTTATTTTGTATAAAATAAGGCCAAAATGAGAATAACGGAATGAAAAATGTCATTATTTAAATCGATAGCCACCTTTGGAGGTTTTACATTAATCAGCCGTGTGACGGGCTTTGTTCGGGATATGGCTTTGGCTAATTTTTTGGGCGCAGGCATGGCTTCTGATGCGTTTTTTGTGTCATTCAAATTGCCAAACTTATTTCGCAGCCTTTTTGCAGAAGGCGCATTTACGGCGGCTTTTGTACCGATGTTTTCCCAAAAACTTGTGAGCGACGGCAAGAAAAAATCAATGTTTTTCGCCTCTCAAGCGGTATCGATATTATTTTTCTTTTTGCTGTTGTTCGTCCTTTTGTTTGAAATTTTTATGCCTTATGTTGTTCAGGTCTTAGCCCCCGGTTTTGCGGGTGATGCCGGAAAAATAGAGCTGGCGACGAATTTATGTCGAATAACATTTCCGTTTTTGCTCTTTATTTCGATTGTGTCTTTCCAAGCGGGGATATTAAATTCGTTTGAAAAATTTGCGATGCCGGCGACAGCCCCGATTATCTTAAATTTGACAATGATTGTTTCAGCGTTTGTCTTGGTTCCGTTTATGCCTTCTCCGGCCTATGGCTTTGCCTCGGCAATTACGCTTGCCGGAATTTTGGAAATTTTATGGCTGAAATACGCACTTGATAAAATAGATGTCAAAATCAGGCCATATGTTCACATCAAAAAAATTATGCAAAAAGATGAAATAAAAACACTTTTCAAGCGCATTGCCCCCGGCGTTGTCGGTGCCGGTATTTACCAGATCAACATGGTCGTTGACACGATTTTGGTTTCACTTGTAGGGACGGGCGCAATTTCGTGGCTTTATTATGCAAACCGCTTGCAACAATTGCCCCTTGGTGTTGTCGGGGCGGCAATCAGTGTGGCACTATTGCCCATTTTATCAAAGCAATTAAAAGCTCAAAATATAACCGAAAGCAAACAAACACAGGACAAAGCAGTCGAATATGCTGCGCTCTTATCCATTCCGGCGGCTGTCTTGATGATTGTTTTGGCCCGTCCGATGATTAATATTTTATTTGAACACGGAAAGTTCTCTTCGGCAGATACGTTAAAAACTTCATATGCGTTAATTGCTTATGCCATAGGCCTTCCTTGTTATGTGTTGGTCAAAGCCTTAATGCCAAACTTTTTTGCTCGTGGCGATACCGTCACTCCCGTCAAATTCAGCGCAGTCGTTTTTGCCGTCAATTTCAGCTTTAATCTCATATTGATGATCCCGTTTGGTCATGTCGGCATTGCGTCTGCCACAACGATTGCGGCATTTGTTTCTTTAGCGCAATATATATACGGGCTGAAAAAGAGGGGATTTTGGAGTTTTTCAAAAACACTTATGCTCAAAATCATAAAGATTTCTTGTGCCGCGATATTGATGGGCATATCTGTTTTAGCAATAGAGCAAGGCATAAACACAATATGCGACGGATATTTAAGATATCACTTTCTCGTTAAACTCTGCATTTTCAGCTTTTTAGGTGCTTCGGGGCTTGTTTGCTTTTTCGTATATGCATTTGCAATGCGTGTTCTGGACATCAAAGAGCTTGTAAGAACTTTTGTAAAAAGAAGGAAAACGAGCAATGCAGGCTAGAACATCTGAAAACATAAAAAAAACAATATTAGATATTGCACACTTTCTTAAAACGTCTTGGAAATCAGTTGCAATCATCGGGCCCTGTTTGATTATTCTCTATTATTTCATCGGAAGTCTGACGGTTGAAAAAATTGATAAAGACATCAATTTTGAATCTCTAAAAGAATATAAAGGCTATGCTTTCATACAAACATCAGCTGATTTAATCAAACGTGAAATAGATGATCATATGTTCACGCCGAATTTGCCGTTTTTCTTTCCTGCCTCTGTTTTAGACAATATGCCGTCTTATCAAAAAGGAATAATAGAAAGCTTGGCAAATACAATTGATTTTGTTTCAAAATCCATAAGCGACACAGAAATCAAAAAGGCTTCGTCGCTGTTGCACTATCCGGCAAATGTGTGGCTTTTTTCCAAAACAAAAGATTTTAAGATAGAGCCGTCATCGGTGGCTCAATATCGAAAAGCACGCCGCAGTTTGCTTAAATTTAATGAAACAGCCGTTGTTGAAAAAAAAGTCATATATCAGGTCTTGTCAGCAGTTGAAAAAAATATGGGTTTGGTAGAACAAAAACTCCAAAAAAATATTGACCTAAGAAGAACGTTAAAAGCAGACAATGTGTTTTTCTGGGCTCAAGGGAATTTATATGCAGATTTTCTGCTTCTAAAATCAGCCCAAAAAGATTTAATGTTCGATTCGTCATCTGTTTTAAGACCGCTAAAACAAGGGCTTGATATGAAACCATTATTCGTTCGTAATGGAAAAATAAACAGCACAACAACCCCAAATCATCTCTTAACGCTTGCCTATTTTACGCTCAAAGCCAGAACGGAATTAAACCGTCAAATAGAGGAATTAAAAAATGCTGATTGAAATTGAAGAAACCTTAAATCCGAATGTTCGTAATTTTTATTTTTCCGCCCCGCTGCTGGCACAATATCAAGCAGAATATGCACATAAAAATGATAAAAAATTATCTCCTTTGATGGAAAATATTTTCAAAATCGGGCAGATAGAAGAAGTTCTTTTGTTGCCTGATATGCTTTTTGTAAAAAAAGAGGAAGGAGGGGACTGGCCATCGTTGAGCCCTCAAATCATGGCAGAATTGGTTGATGCCGACTTTGAATGGTTCCGCCATTTTGAACCCCAAAAAGAAAAGGTTTTAAAACAAATCGAGGCGTTGACTGAATCAAAGATTCGCCCGTATTTGCAAAGAGACGGAGGTAATATAGAGCTTATCAAATTGGAAAACGGCGTTTTATCGGTTAAACTAAACGGAAGGTGTCACGGATGTCCTCATGCTGCTCAAACCTTTCAAAATGCGGTTGAAACGACAATCAAAAAATATATTAAAGATGTCAATCAGATTAAAAGGGAAGACTAGATATGTTTAAAAAATCCCTCATATTTTTTACATTGTTTGCATTCAAAGTTTTTAGTGCTCAAGAACAATATTTTGTTGACAATACAGGGATTTATCTTGTTGATTATGATACTAAAAATTTAATACAAATGTTTGATGAACTGTATTATGATTCATATATAAATCCACCCGGAAATGAATATCCGCGCATTTTCTTAAAAAACATTCCCCATGATTTTGCTTTGCAAAAAGATAAAACGGAACGCAACAGAATATTTATGAAAATCCTAATTCCGCTGATATTAAAAATAAATGAAGAAATCTTAGATGAAAGAGAAACTTTAGATGCATTAAAATATGATTTTGAACAGAACAAAGATTTTGATAAAGCGGATAGATATTATATTGATAAATTAGCGGAAAAATACGATGTCGTGACTCCCTATAAAGATACGCGCAAATATATCAGGCTTTTAACAGAGCTCGAAAAGAGAATTGATATCATCCCGCCTTCTATTATGCTTGCTTCAGCGGCGATATACACCGATTGGGGAACTTCGCGAATAGCAGTCCAAGCCAACAATTTATATAAAATAAAAGTTTGGTTTGAAGAAGAGGGGCTAGAGCCGATTGAAGATAAAGAAGACGGCTATAAATACAAAATTTATCCTTCTCTTGAATCTTCGATTCGGGATTATGCATTAAAAATAAACAGCAACGTTAATTACCAAATGTTTCGAGATGTTCGTGCAATGTTTCGTCAAAAGGTCGAACACATGCCCTTATATGGAAAAAGAATGGATTGGGGGATGATCCTTGACAGTGATTTGCAAAATTTTGCGGGTTTGCTTGATTACACATTAACATACTATAAACTCTATAACATAGACGAAGCAACATTAGAAGGACAATATAAACTTGGGGAATAAGAATGTATTTTAGTTTGAAGAAAAAAATTTTTTACACGGTCTTTGCGCTGTTTGTGTTTATGGCGACTTTGTTTTTAACAATGTTCACATTAATCTATGCGGAAAAATATTCTGAGGACCACACAGCCCTTTCAAAACGAAATCAATATGTGATGAACTTGTTACATGAAAATATTACTTTGCAGCGTGAATTAAATAAAGTACATGTTAAGATTTCCCCAAAGTTGAATACAAATCTTTCCGATAAACAGGAAGAGCTGACATATGAATTAAAAATAAATGATGAATTACAAAAAAACTTCAATGAACAATCCCAAGCATTTTTGGCAGGTATGAAAATTATCGGCATAAGCTCGCTGTTATCATTGTTTTCAATTTTTTGCTTAGGATTTGTATTGCAGCGATGGGTTATCGGCCCGATTAACAAGTTATCGGATGCGACGAAATTGGTATCGGAGGGAAATTTTTCTCACCGCATATCTGTTGATAAAAAGCAAATATTTTTTGACGAGATAGATACCCTTGCCAGCACCTTTAACACCATGATTGACAGCATCGAAAATAACATCACGAAGATTAAAAACTCAGAATTGTTTTTACAACTTTTAATTGATACCATACCGGATGGCATTCGCGTTATTGACCGTGATTATAATATCTTACTCTCAAATAAAGCATATATAAAACAGTTCAACCCGAAAGGACACACCAAAAAATGTTTTCAGGCATACGGTCATGAAAAACCTTGCCCTCATGGCATGTTTACTTGTCCACTGCAAGAAATTAAAAATTCCAAGTCCCATAACATCAATATGGTCCAAAATTTTGACGGGCGTCCCTTGTCGGTCAATGCGGCTCCTTTGCGAGTCGTAGATAAAGAAAAAAATGATTTTTATATTATTGAATCAATCCGAGACTTGAGTGATGATGTGCGTTTTTCGCATCAACAAAAAATTTCTTCTCTTGGTTTCTTGTCGACATCTGTTGCACATGAAATGAAAAATAATTTAGGCTCCATCCGCATGATTTTGGAAAATATGATGGACCGAAAAACAAATACCTCAATATCTGAAATTGAGAGCGAAAAATACATTAAATTGATATATGACCAAATTTTATCAACAATCGGCATTCCGGAAAGACTTTTAAGATTGGCAAAGAACAATCCGGAAGCGCAGGAGGTTTTTGATGTCAGAACAAGTATCAGTGAGGTTTTGTCGCTGCTTGATTATGAGGCTAAAAGAAACGGAATAGTCATCAGTTCGCAGTTTTCCAACGCAGACAACAATATTTTAGGAAATCAGGCCGATTTTAAAATGATTATTTTAAATTTGGCGCAAAATGCAATCAAAGCAATGCCTTCGGGAGGTTCTTTGACGATAACGACAGACAAAGACAGAAATGATGTTATCATTAAGGTTAAGGATACGGGTATAGGAATTGAAAAAGAAAAATTGCCGCATATCTTTGATCCGTTTTATTCGGGCGGACAAAGCGCAAAACAGCAAGGGACGGGCCTTGGATTAGCCATTGTGAAATCATTGGTCGAAAAGTACAAAGGCACAATTTCTGTTTCAAGCATTTTAAAACAGGGAACGATTTTTGAATTGAAGTTTCCAAAATCCAAAAAAACAGAAACAAACTCATAAAATAAAATCATGCTTCTTGTCAGAAAAATAATAAAAAATGTTGCAAAACAAAAAAAATAAGATTATAGAGTATAAAAATTAAACAATCAGAGGTCTTTTATGAGTAAAGAAGAACTATTAGAATTAACAGGCGAAGTCATCGAAAAATTGCCGAATGCAATGTTTCGCGTCCGTCTTGAAAACGGGGTTGAAATTTTAGCACATACGGCCGGAAAGATGCGAAAGTTTCGTATTCGTGTTATGGTCGGTGATAAAGTTGATATCGAAATGACACCCTATGATTTAACAAAAGGGCGCATCACGTTCCGCCATAAAGATTAAAAAAAGACGAGATAAAAATCTCGTCTTTTATTTTTGATTAAAAGGTTGAAAGTTTCATTTAAATATGGCAGGATAAAAAACAAAACAGCAAAGAAGAAAAAATGGAATTAAGTGAAAAAACAGCCCGTGATATGATAGCTCATCTGGTTCAAAACAATCAGATGTTGCCTCGCGATATCTTTAATTATCGCAACGAAATGCACACCGATGTCGCCACACACATTCGAAAAGCCTTTCCCTTAATCAGAGAAGAGTTGCTGTCTTTTCTGAAAACATCAGTAAAAGATATTGTCTGTTACGGTCCCGTTTGCAGCGCAGTTCATACATCGACCTCAATCATCAACGTCGCATTTGTTATAGATACCGGCCTTCCTGATGAAACACTTCAAAAAATATCCAATTCTTTGCCTAAGCGTGGTTTTGTATTTAAGGTTTATGATCATCCGCTGTTGTTTCATCTCTTAAAACCCAAAGACATAACCTTTGCAAATTGGTCTGTTATGAGAAACACATGGAATCAAGAACCTGTTTTTCAAAATTTTAAATACGATTTGGATTTTCTTTTTGAAGAATATGCCAAACTAAACAATGATTTTCACAATCACCTCGATAACCTTCCTAAAAATGCCGCGGGTATATACGTGCCGGAAAGCTGTGCCGCCATTAAAAAATATTTTGCAGATATAGAACAAAAAGCAATGTATGCAAAAGAACATACCCCCGAAGGCGAATACTCATTAGAATATAACTTGCTCCTAGCCTTAGATGTTTTCAAGGTTCGTGAACATTTTAACCGCGAAATCATCAAGTCAGAATGTTATTACATAGAAAGGGGAGAAGATGAAAACGTTTAATTTAGAAGAAAACATCAAGCGTTTGCTCACCCCGCGCGAAACACTTGCGCCATGGCTTTTTGATGAAAACAATCAAATGCATGAAAATATGCGCCTACTTCTCTTAAGATATGCTCAAAAGCTAATCGAAAGCACCATTTCACCGATTGAAGGCCTTGAAGTTACAGATGTGACATTAACAGGTTCAAGCTCCGGCTATTTTTATAAAGACGGTTCAGATATTGATATGCGCGTTGAGGTTCATAACAAAGGTTGCAAATGGCTCGCTAAAGACAGCGAACATATGGATAAATTTTTAGCCACACAACTGAACGGCTTTTTTAATGATGGCTATCGCTTCTATGTAAACAAACGCCTCATAGATATCAAAATGTCAAGCAAGCAGGTCGATTTTGCTTCTCTGTATTCGATTAAAGACAACAAATGGTTAATTGAACCGACAAAAGAAATAAATATCTCCGAAAATGAAATGAAGGAATATTATTTAGAAAAAAGAAAAGTAATTATGGAAGAATATGAAAGCATAAAACTCAAATACAGGGGAACAGAATTAGGCGCTGAACTAAACAGCTTTTTTGTTCGAACGGTTTTACGTTCAATTAAAAATCATCCCACGATGAAAGACTATTTAACCTTTAAACTCTTAAATTATGAACAGCTCTTAAAACCGATCGGAGCGGAAAGCATTCGTGCATATAGCAGAGCCTTGCAGCTGAAATCTTTAGAACACTAAAACGCAAAATATTTCAGATACAAATAAATCCCTGAAATTAAAACAGATAAGATCATAACGGGAACAGACCAGAGCAAAAATCCCAAAAATTTAATCGGATGACCTTCTCTTGATGCCAAACCGGCAATAATAACGTTTGCCGACGCACCGATAAGAGAGCCGTTTCCGCCAAAACAAGCCCCTAAAGACAACGCCCACCAAACCGGCATCATAGCTTCGCGTCCGCCTAAACTTTCTTCCATCGATTTGAGCATCGGAATCATTGTTGCCACAAACGGAATATTATCAATTGCGCTGGAAACGAATGCGGAAACACCTAAAATAATGAATGTTGCACGTCGTAAACTGCCATGTGTCAAAACAACGAATTTCTGCCCTAAAAGCTCTAACACACCCGTTTTTTCCAAACCGAACACAACCATAAAAAGTCCGGCAAAAAAGAAAATCGTTGTCCAATCAACAAGATTAAACATTTCTTCCGTTTTTTCATCACGATGGTGTACTTTGTCGGAAGATGTATAAAGCGCAAGCAAACAAGCCGCGCCGAAAAGAGCGATAACGCCGTTTGCAACATGTATTTCTTCAGCCAAAATAAACCCCGTAATAACCAAAAACAGAACAAATAAGGATTTATATAAAAGATTTTTATCGACAATATTGGCTTTCGCATTCATTCTCATAATAGCAGCTTTGTTTCTGTCTGTCGTTTGCAATGCATTTTTCCAAATAAATGAAAACGCTAAAATAAGAACAAAAGTTGTTAAAATAACGACAGGTGCTAAAGTTATTAAAAAGTCCGTAAAAGAAAGATTAAGTGCCGAACCGATTAAAATATTTGGCGGATCACCGATTAAAGTTGCTGTTCCGCCGATATTTGAGGAAAAAATTTCCAAAAGCAAATAAGGATAAGGTGTAATCTGAAGTTTGCGCGTCATCTGAAAAGTTACGGGAACAATGAGCAAAACGGTCGTTACGTTGTCTAAAAAGGCAGAAAATACAGCAGTTACCGAACCAAGCACAATCATCAGCCCGATAGGATTAGCCTTAACCTTTTGTGCGCCCCAAATGGCCACAAATTGGAATAATCCCGATCGTTCCGTAATACTGACAATAACCATCATCCCGATTAAAAGAGAAATAGTGTTAAAATCGATAGCTCTAAAAGCCTCGCTTTGAGTAAGAATTCCACAAAGAATCATAAATGTTGCGGCTAAAAGAGTTGTAACAGCACGGTTGAGTTTTTCGCTGAACAAAACAAGATAACACAAAGCAACAATACTTGATGCAATCCATTGTGGGTTTGTTAAAAAATTAAAATAATCCATTTAGTCCGTCTCGTTTATAAAAAGTGTAAAACATAAAGATAGAGCATCGAAAGTGCGACAGAAATAATCATCACGGGCAGTCCTATAATTAAAAATTTCGCAAAGGAAATATGATTATTTTCTTTAGAAGCAAGCCCTGCAACAATAACATTGGCCGATGCGGCAATCAAAGAACCGTTTCCGCCCAAACAAGCCCCTAAGGATAGTGCCCACCAGACGGGCATCATAGCCTCACGCCCGCCCATTTGCCCTTCGATGGATTTAAGCGTTGGAATCATGGTCGCCACAAAAGGTATGTTATCAATAAAGGTTGAAACGATGGCCGAAATCCATAGAACAGCATAAGTCGCTTTTTGAATGCTGTTTCCCGTCAGATAAATAAGTTTATCGCCTAAAAACTCCAAAATACCCGTTGTCTCAAGTGCAAAAACGATAGCAAACAGTCCTGCAAAGAAGAAAATCGTTGTCCAGTCCACAAGCGAAAAAGCGTCTTCGACTTTTTGATCTCGTTTCATATGTTCATCAGATAAGGTGTATAACCAAAGCATCAAAGCGGCGCCGAAAAGAGCAATTGTTCCGTTTTGAAGGTGTAAATAACCGGCAACAATAAAACCCGTCAACACCACGCCAAAAACAAATAAAGACTTAAAAAGAAGCACGCGATCAGTAATCATCTCTTTTGGCGAAATTTTAAGCAAACTGTCTTTGCTTGCCTGAACAGCAGTCAATTTGCGCCCATAAAAAAGATCAAATACCAACAACAAAACAAAAAGTTCAATAGTAACAATCGGCAACAATTCAACAACAAAATCCATAAAAGAAAGGTTAAGTGCCGAACCGATTAAAATATTTGGCGGATCACCGATTAAAGTTGCTGTTCCGCCGATATTTGAGGAAAAAATTTCAAGAATCAAATAAGGGTAGGGCGACAGTTTCAAATTTCGAGTAATTTGAAAAGTGACCGGAACAATGAGCAAAACGGTCGTAACATTATCCAAAAGAGCTGATAAAACAGCAGTAATAATGCCGAGCATGAGTAAAATACCGCGGGGGGACGCCTTAACAATTTGGGTGCTGAATATAGCTAAATATTGAAACATACCCGATTTTTCGGAAATCCCGACAATCACCATCATGCCGATTAAAAGCGCTAAAGTATTAAAATCAATGCTTGAAATAGCTGTTTCTTGAGTTAACACACCGCAAAAAATCAAAAATGAAGTTCCAAGCAAAACCGTAACGGCACGATTAAGCTTTTCCGTAAACAAGATAATATACGAAACGACCAAAACGCATAAAGCAATCATTTGCGGGCTTATTTGAAACATATTATTCCTTTCAAAACCTTAATATATAGCTTGAGTGTTAAAATACAAATAATTTTTTTAAAACTTGTATAACTTTATTTTTAATATTGAATTTTAGAAAACTTATTTTAAAACTGAAAACGTTATATCTTACATTATAAGGAGATTGTATTATGAAAAAAAGTTTGTTTATTTTGGCTTTTGTGCTGTCATTTGTTGCGATGAATGCAATGGCTGTTGATCTCGTCTCAGCGGCAACAAAAGCTCAGGAAAAAATAGATGCTGTTGAAGCCAAAAAGGTTGAAACCCAAGAACAGGTAGAAGCTAAAAAGCTCGAAATTGAAGAAAATATCGAAAAGAGCCAAGCTGAAGCCAAAGCTCGCGTTGAAGCTAAAAAGGCGGAAATTAAAAACAACATTGAAGCCAGAAAAGCAGCCGCTGAGGAAAGAAGGGCTCAAAGAGAAAAAGTACGCGAAGAAAAAAGAGCCGAAATGGCAGCTAAAAGAGATAAAGTTAAGTCAGATATTGACACATTAAAAAAAGATTTAGCTCTTTAAGTATTCTGCAAAAGAAAGAAACCTACCTTTCAAAGGTAGGTTTTTTTATATGAAAAAAATCGCAACAAAGTGTGAAAAATAAGTCATAAAAACAATTTGCAAATATCAAAAATTTTGTTACTGTTCAAAACAGTTTAATGATTATTATGTCAAATTTAAATAGAATATCATATGGAAATTATTAAAACGATTGACGACATTATTGCCGCTTCAAGGATTTGTGCAAGGCGCAATCCTTTAGATGCTCCGAAAGGAGAGTTTGCATTCGAGCCGCCATATATCGGCTACGGCTGTGCAAACGGACAAAAAGACAGACCATGTTGGGTATTGAAGGTCAAAGACAAAGAAAAATATTTTGTTTTCGATGAACAATACGAACAAGGTCGGTGGCTCTCATATTTTGATGACAATGCGTGGCGTAAGGCAGAAGACTTTGTCTACGAAGACAGACATAAAGAAGTCATTTTCTCAACCGATGACGGCCAAATCAGCACAAAAACAACTTACTTTGAAAAAGCGAACATCGCTTTAACTGAAAAGGAAGCGTTGCGCATAATGAATATGTTTTTGCTTGACGGCACTTATCGAGACCAAAGGCAATACAGCTTCAAGGAAGCTGTTCCTTGCATAAAAGAAAGGTTGCCTGTGTGGGTAGGTCGACCGGTTGATAAAGACGGAAACGAGAGCAGTTACTGCTATTTCCTTCATGTGCGCTATGAAAACGACTATTGGGGAGCCCAGTTCGGTGAACTTTTACTGCCGTCAGCGCCAATCGAGCGCCCCAAAGAAGGAACTTGCTACCTGCTTTCAACGGAATACTCTGTTATCAATTACCACCAAGGCTGCCCTTTGATGGCGGTGCGCTTTAATGG
>OMQZ01000060.1 GCA_900313355.1 uncultured Rhodospirillaceae bacterium | reverse complement strand
GCAATTTCCGCAGCCGCAATCAAGCAATTGATGATCATCACAAACGCGTCTTGGTTGGTCTTCAACATATTCTTCCACAATACGCGGATGTTTAACTTCGCGGCAGGGCTCCGGTTCGTTTACACAAGCGCAATTGTTGATTTCAAGCGGCGCAGGCTCTTCATAAACAACAGGAAGAGGTGCCGGCTCGCTTTGTTTGTTACAACGATCTTTGTGACAATAGTTTGCGCAAGATGCCATCAAGGGAATAAGCGCAAGAACAACATACTTTTTCATTAAAAGACTCCTAAAAAAATATAAACCATCTGCGCAGAGAATATAAAAGTTTCGTTCAAAAAGCAAGATTTTTTTCTTATATATAATAAGAGTGCTCTTCATATTGTTTTTCTTCACAAGGCTATTTAAAAAGTTTCGAATCGAAACGAATCGGAAAAATAATCTTTTTTACATCACCTGATATTTATTTAAACCAAAACACATCTTATCGGTTGTATTTTAAACTTTTAAATAGCTTTAGAATCAATGCTTTATGCTTATATATTTGATTTTATTTCATTTTATTTTTTTTAACATTTTTATCCACTTTTGATAAAAAAAATATGGCTGATTTTTAAGCACATAGCATTTTTTTTATTTTTTTTAAAAAAATTTTTCTTGTGAAATTTTCTTTATTTTGCGACACTTAGCTCATGTTCGAAAAAATTATGTGCATACTATATCTTGTTTCTTTACTTTTTGTAAACACAATATATTGTATTGAATAAACCAATTCGTTTTCACAACCATTAAAAAAGGAATAAAGAATAAAATGTCTGAAACAAATACCAAAACGATGTCTTTTAAGAACACAGTTAATGTGAAACACGTTTCAAAACGTGACGGCACTTTGGCTGATTTTGATGCTTCAAAAATTTATGATGCCATCTTAAAAGCCGGCACAACAACTTCTGAACTATCCGAGAAAAAAGCTCATGCTTTGACCGAAAAGGTTTTAATCGAAATTTCTCTTGCTTATGATGATAAAGAAGTTATTTCGATTGAAGATATTCAAGACTTGGTTGAAAAGGTTTTGATTAAAGACAATTATTTCAAAACAGCGAAGGCTTATATTCTTTATCGCGAAAGACGTGCATGGATGCGCCACGATAAAAAGACAATGGTTGATGTTGAAAGCTCAATTAACGAATATTTACAAAAGCTTGATTGGCGCGTTAATGCAAATGCCAACCAAGGTTATTCAAACGGTGGTTTGATCTTAAATGTTTCAGGTAAGGTTACGGCAAACTATTGGCTCAGCACGGTTTATCCCGCAGAGGTCGGCGAAGCCCACCGCAACGGTGATATTCATATTCATGATTTGGATATGCTTGCTGCTTATTGTGCCGGTTGGTCACTCAAAACTTTGCTCAAAGAAGGTTTCAACGGTGTTCGCGGCAAAGCCGAAGCCAATCCGCCGAAACACCTGTCTGCAGCCACCGGTCAAATGGTTAACTTTATGGGCACACTTCAAAACGAGTGGGCCGGTGCTCAAGCCTTTTCATCGGTTGATACTTATTTGGCACCGTTTATCAGAAAAGACAATTTGTCTTACAAAGAAGTTAAACAGTGTATGCAAGAATTGATTTACAACTTAAACGTTCCTTCTCGCTGGGGTTCACAAACACCGTTTACAAACTTCACTTTTGACTGGGTTTGCCCTGAAGATTTGCGTGATCAACATCCTTACATCGGCGGCCATATTGCCGGACATGATGAAAACTTCATGCCGATTATTGAAGGTCAGGAAGAAATGCCGTTTACATACGGTGATTTGAAAGAAGAAATGGCGATGATCAACCGCGCCTACATCGAAGTGATGATGGAAGGAGACGTTTTAGGTCGTCCGTTTACATTCCCGATTCCGACATATAATATGACACCTGATTTTCCGTGGGAAGACAAAAACACCGAATTGTTGTTTGAGATGACAGCTAAATACGGTATGCCTTATTTCCAAAACTTCATCAATTCTGTGTTAAAACCGGGACAAATCAGATCAATGTGTTGCCGTTTGCAGCTTGATTTGCGCGAATTACTCGCCAAAGGAAACGGTTTATTCGGATCTGCCGAACAAACAGGTTCAATCGGTGTTGTTACCTTCAACTGCGCAAGATTAGGTTACGTTTATAAAGGCAATGAAGCCGGCTTGTTCGGACGTGTTGACGAGCTCTTGCATATTGCTCAAACTTCGCTCGAAATCAAGCGTAAAACAATTCAAAACCTTATTGACCAAGGCTTATATCCTTATACCAAGCGTTATCTCGGAACTCTTCGCAACCACTTCTCAACAATCGGTGTGAACGGCATCAACGAGATGATCCGCAACTACACAAACGATGAACACAGTGTTGCCGACGCTTGGGGACAGGAATTTGCCGTTAAGTTCTTAGATTATATCCGTTCAAAACTTGTTAAAATGCAAGAAGAAACCGGACATATGTACAATTTGGAAGCCACTCCGGCAGAAAGCGCAACATATCGTTTCGCAAGAGAAGATAAAAAACGCTTTGTCGGAATCATTCAAGCAGGAACGCAGGAAGATCCTTATTATACAAACTCTTCTCAACTTCCTGTCGGCTACACCGATGATCCGTTTGAAGCACTTGATTTACAATCAACCTTACAAACAAAATATACAGGCGGAACAGTTCTCCATCTTTATATGAATCAGCGTATTTCATCTGCCAAAGTCTGCCGTGATTTAGTTCGTCGCGTGTTAACGAATTATAGACTTCCTTATATTACAATTACACCAACGTTTTCAATTTGCCCG
>OMQZ01000191.1 GCA_900313355.1 uncultured Rhodospirillaceae bacterium | reverse complement strand
TTATTTGACCTTGGCGGACAAATATGTTATATTATTTGTGTTCTACTATTGTAGGATTATTATTATGCTTGAATTCGGAGGCTCTTAATGAAAGACAGGGAAGAGGCATATGCCGGCAGTCTGTTTACCTATACCATATTATTTCTGGTTTTTACGGCGATGATCGGTCTGCAGAAAACTATCTCAAAACTCATAGGAACCGACGACTATCTTTTCAAGGTGATCTATTCCCAGGTGATTTTTCTTATCCCGATTGTAATTTATCTTTACCTGGTGCGCAAAAAGCTTCATGCATATGACTCGCTCAGTGCTTTTGGCGAGGTTATTGAGAGGACAAGGCTAAAGAAAACAGGGGCATTTAACATTATATTGAGCTTTATTGCCGGAATCGGTTTTTTGCCTTTTTTATATCTTGTAAACGATCTTTCGCTTCTTTCCGTAAAGGATGTGACAAGCGAGCAGGTTGCCGATGCATCATCTAAATATCCTATGTTTGTACTGTTTTTTGCTGTTGCCCTGTTTGCTCCGCTGGTTGAGGAAATAAGCTACAGAGGGATATATTTCGGAGTGTATAAAAAGCGGTCGAAGATGGGGGCGGCGCTTCTTACTGCCGTAATGTTCGGGCTCATGCATTCAAACCTGAACCAGTTTGCCTATGCCGTGACCGCAGGCTTTGTGTTTGCGATGTTTTCGTATGCCGGAAACAGCATCATATGCTCGTTGATAATGCATGTGACTGTAAACGGCAGCTCGGTCATATCAACATATTATCCTTCGTTTTTTATAAATAAATTATTGATGGTGGAAAAAATGAAGCTCGGAACCATACTTTCGAAGCTTCTGCTTCTGTCTGTGGTCGGACTCTTCATAACAGCCCTTTGCTTTTGGCTGATGAGGAAAAACAAAATACAAGAGACAAACAATTCAGACACAAATCAAAATGAAAAAATGAAGCCCGAGCCGATGCTTATTTTCGGAATGGTGATAATGCTGGTCAATATGATAGCAAATGAGTTTGCAAAATAGGGCGAAATACGTTCTACGATGGTAGTTTTACTCAAATATTTCAAAATTCAAACAAATTTTCACGTCCGGAAATACGTGAAAAATCCAACTATTGCTGTAGAATTTTTTGAGCTTCGAAAGACCTGAAAAAGAAAAAAATTAAGAATAGTCTGAAAAATCTGTCTTTTACCCTTTTGTATATGCTACAAAACAGTAAATATTAGAACTTTAATTTTTTTGTCTCCGGTACTTGACAAAATGCACCAAAGTGTATCCAACCCCATACTTATACCAAGCTTTTTGGTGGATTATTCAAAAAAATGGGGATAAAATTTGTTAGTCCAAGATTTATCCACAGGTAAAATGCTAGGTTTCATCAACCAAAACGGCTTATTAACCACTTTATCCACTTTATCCACACCCCCTAAACACAGCTGTAGAAAGACACAATTCTGTATCTGTCTCATTTGGCTCCCAAATTGGCCTGAAAATCGTAAGTGCTTTGAGTTGTGGTCCATTCAAAAATTATTTGTTATAATGTATAGACAATAACCTAGGTGTTAAAAATAAAGCAGCTAAAAATCCCATATATAGATAGCAACAGGAGGGGTAAAGACTGACAAAATAGCTTAAAAATGTCGGAAACGATACAATTTTTTTGAGTTTTCTACTGTTTCTGGCTTCCGGAAGCCTGGAAAAAGTAAAAATGAAGAACGGTCAAAATGTAAACGCCCGTAAATTTGGCAAAATATTAATAAAAAGTTTTAAGAAATCATTTATTTCGTTCAAAAAATAAACTGTTTCCTTTACATAAAAGAAGCTTTATGGTAAAATATCTTTCGTATGCGTCGTTAATGAGGCATAAAAATCTTTTCCGGAGGAAAGAAATGGGTTTAATTGAAAAAATATTCGGTACACACAGTGAGCATGAATTAAAGAGGATTGCTCCTATTGTCGATAAAATAATGGCTCTTGATGAGACAATGCAGAAATTGTCTGATGAAGAGCTGAAAGCACAGACTCCTAAATTCAAGGAGAGGCTGGAAAAAGGAGAGACACTTGACGACATTCTTCCCGAGGCCTATGCAACCGTCCGTGAGGCAGCATTCAGGGTTCTCGGCCAGAAAGCCTACAAGGTACAGCTGATGGGTGGTGTAATTCTCCACCAGGGCCGTATCGCGGAAATGAGAACAGGTGAAGGTAAGACCCTTACATCAACCTTCCCGGTTTACCTCAACGCACTTTCAGGCAAGGGCGTACATGTAGTAACGGTTAACGACTAC
>OMQZ01000190.1 GCA_900313355.1 uncultured Rhodospirillaceae bacterium | reverse complement strand
GATCAAAATTTGAGGAGCTTAAAGAAATTATTGACAGAGTGAACTTAAAGGAAAAAATGGGTGTTTGTTTGGATACATGCCATGTTTATTCTGCAGGATATGACATTGTTCATGATTTGGACGGTGTATTAGAAAATTTTGATCAAACGATCGGGCTTGATAGGCTCAAAGCAGTTCATTTGAATGACAGCAAGATGCCCTTTGCTTCAAACAAAGACAGACACGAACAAATCGGCAAGGGGACAATAGGTTTTGAGGCAATCGTGCGTTTTATCAATCACCCAAGGCTTAAACATTTGCCCTTTGTTCTCGAAACCCCGAATGATTTAGAGGGGTGGGCAACAGAAATTAAGGCTTTAAGAGAAAATTTTAACGGGTAAATCCATTTTAATTTCTTAGGGTCAAAACTTTGAGCTATTTTAAGCCGACTTTTTTTCTTTTAGATGTTGCTTTGTTTTTGTGGAAGATACATCGGGGGTGCGCGGCAAATAGATGACTTCGCAATAAGGCTTTAAAAAGTCAAACTTTCCTTTCCAATCATCCCCCATCACAAAAACATCGGCTTTTAATTCTTGAACGTCTTTTACTTTTTGTTCCCAATCATTTTCGGGAATAACCAAGTCAACATATCGGCAAGCTTCTAAAATCATTTTTCTTTGTTCGTAGGTGTAGTATGACTGTTTGTTTTTGATTTGATTAAATTCATCAGAAGACAATCCGACAATTAAATAATCGCCTAAAGCTTTGGCTCTTTTTAAGAGGTTGATGTGTCCGTAATGTAAGACATCAAATGTGCCGTATGTGAGAACTCTTTTCATATCTTTTCTCCTTTTGCATATTTTTTTAAGGTTATGAGTTCGTCTAAATCTATTTTATTCAAATCAAAGTGATAATGGAGCGAAGAAGGTAAGCTCATATAATCACGGTAAACCGTTGTAAGATATATGTCGGTTTGTGCCGGACAGGGAAATTTGCGCCCCTCAAATTCGATCTCTGATAATGGAAATATTGTTTCATAGTCAAAAACACATCGTGGCCATAAGTGGTTATAGTCTATTCCCCAAAATATGGCCGGGTTCTTTGATAAATCAGGTTTTTTGTTCTCGTAGATATATTTGTCTCTGACGGACAGGAGTTCCTTTGTGTATTGAGCTTTCTCTTCCTCATTTTTGGGGCTTTTTTTATAGAGATGTTTTTTTAAATGCAAAATTTTGTTGTGTAAGGAAATTTTTTCGTCCGTATTTAACTCTTTTAAGTAATAGTCACAAGGAAATATATCTACAAAAATTGTTGGGACCTTTTTATGATGGACTTTTAATATGTGTGAAAATTTATTTTCATCGGATGGTGTGTTTAAAAACAGGTCTTCATTTTTTTTAGAAGCATCAAATATTTTTTCAAATTTTTCATAGTCTTCACGCATCATACAAATATCAATATCATCATCCCACGGAATAAAACCTTTGTGGCGAACTGCACCTAAAAGTGTTCCAAAGTCAATCCAATATTTGATTTTATTTTGCTTGCAGATATAATCTACCTCTAAAAGCAGACGAAGTGCCGAAAGCTGAATATCTCGAAGGATACCTGTTGCGGGCGGAATTTGACTAGGCGATATTGCGTGGTGCATAAATTCTTCAATATCTATTAAAACCTTTCTGTCTTTCCGTTTTGGAAATGAAAATTTTAAACCAAAAATTTTATAAACTATTTTTGAGTTATGATAAGTTTTTGAGAACAACATAATTAAATTTCCTTTTTTATTAGTTTTTTATAAATAAAGTATTTTTTGAGTTGGTTTCCCCTCAAGCCAATTAAACCTTTCTTGTCTAAATCTTTTAATTCTTTTGAAAATAGAGAAAGCATCCGTTCTTTGTTTTCTCCTGTTGCTTTATCACATTTTTTTAATTGTTCCCTTAAGATAGTCGGAATAAATGTTCTTTTTAGGAAAGATAATTCCTTTTTTAAATGGGGTGCTTTATAGATATCATAAATAAAGTCAATTCCAACACGATAATCTTCAATTTGTTTCGGATTGACATTTTGATTAGATAAGGAGGTTGGGTTAATACGGTAGAAATATAGTTCTTGATTTAATATGACAGCTTTGGGATGTTTGGCTAACAAAGAAAAAGTAAAGGGATAATCTTCAATACGAATTTGAGGAATAAAGCTCAAATCTTTGATGATTTCACGTTTATAAAGTTCAGACCATACGTTAAAACTGATTCGCTTTCCTCTTTTTTTGGTGCCAAGATAAAGAGGTTGATTGCAAACGATATGTTTAATCTTTTTCTTATCAACGAGGTTAATTTTCGGTTCTGCTGTTTTTATCTTTCGAAATTCAAAAGAAACCATATCAGCGTCATATTGAGTGGCAAAATCATGTGCAATTTCCAAAAGTTGCGGATGCATCACATCATCTGAATCAAAAAAATAAATATATTTTCCCGTTGCTTTTTGAAAGCCGTTATTTCGTGCCATGGAAGGTCCTTGGTTCGTTTGATGAATAACTAAAAATCGTTTGTCTTTTTTGGCGTATTCATCAAGGATTTTAGGACAGTTATCAGGGCTTCCGTCATCAACCAAAATGACTTCAAAATCTTGAAATGTTTGAGAAAGAATGGAATCAAGGGCACGAGGAAGATAGTTTTCAACCTTATAAATTGGCACAATAACAGAAATTTCAGCCATTAGAAGTCCTTTAAAGAGCGTTACACCGAAAGGTGAAATTGTAAAAAAAAAGTTCCCTTAATTTTTACCCCTTCAGGTGCTATTATTACTCCTTTTTCTTTTGCTTTTCAAGTATTATTTTGTCTCACAATTTGATTTTAAGCAAGGCAGGGTATTCTTTGTCCGGCATGCCGTTGGTTAATTGTATGCCAAATATTTGAAACAATTGATATTGTTTTTTTATTTTTAATGAAATAAAGAACTTTCTGATTTGTTTTAATCTTGGTAATCTATAAATAAAAAGCCAAAAATCAGGGTTCTTTCTAATTCGTGCGACGAATTTTCGCTCATGATGGTTGATGTATTTGTTGGTTGATATTATTTGTTGCGGTATTTTATCAATCCACTCATTTATCATCGGGGCGATTTTTTTGATATGCTTTAGTCCGCCTTTCATATGCAAAATGATGTGCATATAAGCTATTTCGCGTTTGTAGAGACAGGCAAGAATATCTTCGTCTGTGATATGATTTTCATTTAGCCATTGGTGGATTTCTTTTGAGCGTTCGTAGGGGATATTAAAATCTTTCAAATCAGTTGATTCGTTGTAATGAAATTTTCTATAATTGATGAGAAATTCATTAACAAAAACGATTTTTTTTGCGAGTGTCATGGTTTGAACCTGAAAGAGGTTGTCTTGCCAAGAAGCTCCTTTTGTTTCTATGATGCGAAGATCAAACTTGTCGAGAAATGTTTTTTTATAAAGACAGCTCCAAATACTTGGGTGAAAATATAAAAACAAGGGACACTCTTTAAGCAAAAAACATTCTTGCGGGAGGGCTCTGTTTTTGCTCATATTTCCTTTTTGAAAGTGTTTTGTATGTTCAAAAAACAAATTAAAGTCGCATTTTGAGATGTCTGCATCATATTTTTTTGCTTTTAGGTAAAGCTTTTCTAAGAAAGTCGGCTCGGCAAAATCATCCGATTCAATAATGCTGATGTATTCGCCGGAGGCAACATCTAAACCATGATTAACAGCTTTGCCGTATCCGCCGTTTTCTTGATGTATGGCAACAATACGCTTATCTTTGGCGGCATATTCATCCACAATTTGAGGACATTTGTCTTTTGAGCCGTCGTCAACTAAAATAATCTCAATTTCTTTTAAGGTTTGATTTAAGATGCTGTCAATGCATTGATTAAGATATTTTTCAACGCCGTATATCGGCACAACAACAGAGACTTTAGGCGACATCTTTAATTCCTTGAAAAACTTCTAAAGCACGTTTGACGGCTTTGTCCATATCATAATATTTATAGTCACCGAGACGACCGAGAAAATAGGTGTTTTTTAAGGTTTTTGCTTTTGAAAGATATTTGTTGTACAAAGCCTGATTTTCTTCTTTTATAATCGGATAATACGGCTCATTTTCACCTTCTTTATAGGGGACGGGATATTCAAACGATATGGTTGTCTTTTTTGATTGGTCGTTTAAAAAATATTTATATTCACCGATGCGTGTGTAATCATAATTGTTTGGATAGTTTATGACGGAATTTGATTGAAAATAAGGCATGTCCAGCGTTACAAAATCAAATTTTAAACTCCGGTAAGGCAATTTTGAGAATTCATAATCAAAAAACTGATCTATCGGGGATGTTACAAACAAGCGATCGTATGTGATTTTATTTTTAATGTCTTGAAATTTTGTGTTCAATTTTAACTTTATGTTCGGATGTTTGAGCATTTTTTCAAACATCTTTGTGTATCCTTGCATAGGGATTGCCTGATAGGTGTCTTGAAAATAGCGGTCGTCTTTGCTGACATAAACAGGAACGCGACCGGTAACGGAAGGATCTAAATCTTCAGGACGCATTCCCCATTGCTTTAATGTATAGTGTAGGAACACTTTTTCATATACAAAATCAGCTAAAAATGTTAAATCTTCATCATTGGTTTTTCTAAGCTCTAAAATAGGCACTTTCACGTTGTAGCCGAATTTTTCCATGAGCTTTTTTTCAAGCCGATCAGCGGTTGCGGGCGGAAAGTGTTGACGGATGGAAGTTAAGTTAAACGGAATAGGGGTTTCTTGTCCGTCAATGAGGGCTTTGACCTTGTGTATATAAGGATACCATTTTGTAAATTGGCTTAAAAAGTCCCAAACTTGCTTGTCGTTTGTGTGGAAAATGTGTGTGCCGTATTGATGAACACAAATCCCTGCTTTGTTATAATAGTCAAAACAATTTCCACCGATGTGATTTTTCGAATCGATAATCAAAACCTTTTGGTTTAATTCTGTTGCGATTTTGTGTGCAACGGTTATTCCGCTGATTCCGGCTCCGATGATAAGGTTTTCTACTTTCATGCACATTTGTCCTTTTTGATATGAAATAAATTTAGGATTTTTTGCTTAAACTTATGTAAGCAGTATTTGCGCCACTTTTTTTCATCTGTTTCGATCATTAAACAAGGCATTTCTTTTATTCTAAGCTCAGGATGTAAAGCGACAAAGACAGACATCAGGCGCTCAGATATAAATCCATAAACACGTTGTTGATAGGGTGTTCTTTTGAGGACATCTTTATGAATTCTTTTTTGCACTTCAAACAAAATATCAAACAGCCAAGCTGCGGCTTGGTCAAAGATTTCTTTTCTTGCAATCAACATATTGGCGTAATAGCCTTTTGTTTGTTGGTGTAGGGTTTTATATGCCGTTTGATATTGGTCGGGGTATTTTTCCTTGATAACATCGAGGGTTATATCCAAATCTGATATATAATGTTCTTTTTTATAAAAGTCGTATAGTGAAACGGGGTGTTTCTTTGCCCCCTTTTTTGTGGGCAAAATAAGGTCATAATCTGTCATTAAAGACTCAATATGAGCTTTTTCGTAACCGAATTTTTGCACAAAGTCAGAAGAAATTCGATGAATTTTCGTTTCTTCATTTTTAAAATTAAAAAAGCGGCGATAATGGCATAAACCAACAATATCTTCTTGAACGTTTTTATAAATCCAGTATGCAGCAGTCAATTCGCTGTAATAGGGGTTAAGTGCCGAAATTTCGTCGCCGATATTGTCTGTTAAAGGTAAAAACAGTTCTTTAGCCAAAGCAGAACCGACCTGAATGGGCTGCAGTATATCGTTTTCAATGACAAGTTCTTTTTTATGGTAGCAAACGAATATTTTCACTATTTTTTCCTATAAGTAAAACTGTTTTGCTTATAACAGGTTTAATTGTTTTTTCAAGTTTAATTTTTTTGCTTTTTTTAAGAGCTATACAGGGTTATGTGTTTGGTTTTAATGATATTTTAAGATGTTTTCAATTAAAGTTAATATCGGCGGGGTTTATGAGGGGAGGAAATATGGCAAAAGTTTCTATAATCATTCCTGTGTATAATGTTGAGAAATATTTAGAGCGCTGTTTGAAGTCTGTCGCTTCTCAAACTTTTAAGGATATTGAAATTATTTGTGTTAACGATGGCTCAACGGATAAAAGCCCAGCAATTTTAGAAAAATTTGCTCAACAAGATAGCCGTATTCAAATCATCAGCCAAGAGAATCAAGGCCTTTCAATGGCTCGAAACAACGGCTTGGAAAAGGCTAAAGGGGAGTGGACAATGTTTGTCGATTCTGATGACGCATTACATCCTCAAGCTGTTGAAATTTGTTTGCATTTTGCGGATCAAAATTTAGCTGATTTGGTCTGTTTTCAATATGAAAAATCCTCCGGAGGGCCCTATCAAATCAAAGAGTTTAAAAGAGGTGTTGTTCAGTCGAAATTTTCAAATAATCCGCTTGAATTTGCTTTCCAAAAAGGGGATTTCAGAATTTCTTTGGCCGCTTGGAATAAATTTTATAAAACAAGTACGATTCGAAATATTCCTTTTATTAAGGGTATATATTATGAAGACGGCCCCCATACGTATGCGTTGCTTGCAAAACACGTAAAAACGGTTGTCATAGATGCAAAACTTTATTTCTATACTCAGAATATGTCATCTATTTCAAATAAAAAATCCAGCATTAAGCAGCTTCAAGATTATAAAACCCTGATGTTTTATATCAATGATGTTTATTTGAAATCTTCTTATGAAAAAGACATTGATTTAATCAGAAAAAACTTATTTCCGAAATATTTAAGAAACCAATACAGGTGTTGCCAAAATGCGGAATATGAAATCAAAGATAAAATGTTTCGCTTTTTTGCCGAAGTTTTACGCGACTATAAGGCCAATAAGATGATCAGCTTTTTAGGCTGCGGTCCTCTTTATTGGCTGAGATATTTTTGCATTATGAAAAAATATTAATAAATCGGAAATTGATGGCAAAGAGCTATCATTTCTTTTGCAATTTTTTCAATTGTCGAATCGGGGTTTGGCTTTTGGAGAGCATCAATAACATCGCCGATGGCATTTCCGATTTGAATAAACTCTTGTTTACCGAAGCCGCGCGTTGTTCCTGCGGGTGTGCCAAGCCTGATGCCGGAGGTGATTTTGGGCGGCTGAGGATCAAAAGGAATGGCGTTTTTGTTGCAGGTTATGTGAGCTCGTTCTAGGGCAGAAGCAACGACATCTCCGGTTAGGTTTTTAGGACGCAAATCAACTAAGAGCAGATGTGTGTCTGTTCCGCCGGATATTATATCTAAGCCTCTTTTTTGAAGGGTTTGCCCAAGTGTTTTCGCGTTTTCAATAACATTTTTTGCATATAATTTAAATGAGTCGGATAAATCTTCTTTAAAGCAAACAGCTTTTGCTGCAATAACATGTTCGAGCGGACCGCCTTGTGTTCCCGGGAAAACGGCAGAATTAATCTTTTTGGCTATTTCTTCGTTGTTGGTTAAAATCATTCCGCCACGCGGACCGCGCAAAGTTTTGTGGGTTGTTGTTGTGACAACATCAGCATATTCAAGAGGGTTTTTGTGAACGCCGGCGGCAACAAGGCCTGCAAAATGGGCCATATCAACCATCAAATAGGCTCCGACCTTTTTTGCAATTTCTTTGAATCTGGCAAAATCAATTTGTCTCGGATAAGCAGAACCGCCTGCAATAATAAGTTTTGGGCTGTTCTCTAACGCTAAGCGCTCAACCTCTTCATAATCTATCAAACCGGTTTCTTTTTTGACACCATATGAGACGGAATTTAGCCATTTTCCTGAAATTGATACTTTTGCGCCATGAGTTAAATGTCCGCCGGCATCTAAACTCATCCCTAAAATTGTGTCATGAGGGTGTAACAAAGCAACATAAACAGCAGTGTTTGCTTGGCTTCCGGAATGAGGTTGAACATTGGCAAATTTTGCATTAAACAGCTTTTTTGCGCGCTCTATGGCAAGCGTTTCAATCATATCAATGTTTTCGCAGCCGTGATAATATCTTTTTGAGGGATAGCCTTCAGCGTATTTGTTCGTTAAAACAGATCCTTGTGCCTGCATAACCGCCTTTGAAGCGTAGTTTTCGGAAGCAATCAATTCAATTTGTTCCAATTGACGGATTTTTTCCTTTTCAATGATTTCAAAGATTTCGTTGTCTTCATTTTCAAGTGTTTGTTCAAAATCCATCTTTATTCCTCCGTTTCTATTTTGTTTAATCTTGTTTGGTGACGTCCGCCTTCAAAAGATGTGTTTAAAAATGTGTTGATGTAAGAAATGACATCTTCAAAAGGCATTGTTCGACCGCCGAAAACTAAAATGTTTGCGTTGTTGTGTTTTTTAGCCATTTCGGCGACAAAGTTATTATATATGAGCGCTGCGCGAATCCCTTTATGGCGGTTTGCCGCAATAGAGATGCCGACTCCGGTTCCGCAAATTAAAATACCTAAATCCGCTTTTTTATTTAATATGTAATGGGCCATTTTGTGAGCATAGTCAGGATAATCAACCGAATCTGTCGAATGTGTGCCTAGGTCGTCAACAGAGATGTTCTGTGCTTTTAAATAAGTTAATATTTTTTCTTTTAAATCAAATCCGCCGTGATCTGAAGCTATGGCTATTTTCATAATTAATTCCTTTCTGTTTTTTTAATTAACAATAAATTATGTTTAAATAAAAGTTTTTTTTCATATTTGTTCAAAAAAAGTGCAAAAAATAAAAAAAAAGTATTGACGGACGAAAAAATATTTGTATATATGGGATGTACCGCAAGGGTATCAGGATGGCCGGTTGGCAGAATGGCTTATGCAGAGGACTGCAAATCCTTTTATATCGGTTCAATTCCGGTACCGGCCTCCAAATATTCCGACTTAGCTCAGCGGTAGAGCAATCGGCTGTTAACCGATCGGTCGTCCGTTCGAACCGGACAGTCGGAGCCAAAAGAAAACCTCGCTTAAAAGCGAGGTTTTTTTACATCTGTCTGCTTTGTTTCATTTTTGAATAGTTCAGCAATTTTTGGATTGTGTCCGGCATATTTTCTTCTTGTTTTGATTCTATAATGCTTACAATATCCAACTCTTTATTTGTCAGGCGTGTGTTGATGCCGATTGTGTTGTAATAGGAATTGCTGAGATTATAAAGCGAGGCGGCCCTTTGTCTGTCGCCTTGGCTTTCGTAGTATTTTGCAAGCTTTTGATTGGCATTTGCAATTTGGTGAGGGTATAAATTGGTGTCGGCGTAAGTCAACACATTTTGATATGCCCATACCGCTTTGCTGTCAGTATTTGATTTTTCATAAGAATCACCTACACGACTCCATGCATTTGCATTTTTGGGTGATAATTCAATGGCTAATTCAAAAGCAGAAGTCGCCAGCTCGGCATCCCCGTCTATTTGAGCAATGGATCCGAAGATACAAGCATAATTTGCGGCTTCTAAAAAGATAATGTCTCTTTTTTGAGGAATGTTTGCTTGAGAGCCTTTGTCAACGTAATAATTGATTAGAGCTTCCATCAAAGACAGTGAGAGTCCCGTGTCTCCACGAGAAAGGGCTAAAAGAGCTTCATCAGGGGACGGAAGAACTTCGCCGTTTGGTAATGCGCTGAATTTGCCGTTGTTGGCAAGTGAAATGAAATTTTGTATGGCATCAATGGTCTGAATAATTTCTTCTTCGGAAGCCATGTTTTGGCATCTGTTTTTGACTGTTTGTGCAATCTTTCCGGCATCAATGTTACGCCCGAGCATATTGATAATTAAGCCGGTTGTTTGAATAAGCGGACGCGCAGGATACTGAGATGAAACAGAGTTGATTCCGGCAGCGAGTTCATCAAGTTCGCCTTGGCGGCCTGTTGACCAATCAAATTCTTTTAATGAGGCATTTCCTCTGAAACCCGGAACTTCAATCGGTGAAGGATAAGGGATATTTTCTTTGATTTGGCGTAATGGTTGTGTTTTCGGTTTTGTCTCTTGCTTTTTTTTCTTTCCAAGTTCAATGGCGCTGTCAAGAAGACTTTGTTTGTTTTGTTTTTTATTCAAAGATTCTCTTTGAGCTTTGTTTGCCTCCATGTCGCGCTCAAATTCCTTTTCAAGCTCTTTTTCCATTTCTTGATCTTCAATTTTAGCATTTGAGTTAAGAGAAATTCCCTTGGAGGCAAGTGTTTCCTCGCTTTCTTTGATAAAAGAGAGCAAGGATTTGATATATAAAATCACAATCAGGAACAAAAAGAGGATAAAAGCCAATAACAGCAATATAATCGAAATTATACGCAAATTATTTGTTCCTGCAAAATAGTGTTGAAAGAAGGTTGCCATTCCGTTCAAATTTTGGTTTATGGCAAAGCTAAAGTGACCTAAGGTCAAAAATGAAATAATGTACTTTAGCAAAGTTCGTTCCTTGTTAAGTGCTGTTGTCAGCAAGCTTATGTTAAAATAATTAAAAATCTCTTACTTTTTTGAATTTAACGCTACCATCATGCCCTAAATTTCGTAAATTTTCAAGCAAAAAATATGACTTGCTTTATTTTTGTATCTTTTTCAAAGTGTTAAGAATCTTTTTTGCTTTTTCTTTTTGGTTTGTTTGGGTGTATATGCGAATGAGAAGAGCTAAAACTTCGGCGCAAGCCGTTTGATTGTGTGTTTTCTGATAGCTTTTTTTCGCGGCAAGAGCCTTTTCTTCTGCAACTTTAAGTGATCCTTTTGTGCAATACGCAACAGCAAGTTGTTCTTGACTGAATGCGCATCCGAGTTCGTTTTTGATATGTGTATGTATGTTGAGAGCTTTTTTTGCATATTTTATCGCACTATGAGGCTCTTTTTGTATATTAGCTAATAAGGAGAGTTGGTTAAGGATTTCAGCTTCATGAAGTTTGTCTTTTCTATTAGCGTATTTTTTTAGGGTTTCTTGGAGCAATACTTGCGCCTCTTCAAAACGTTTTTGCCCGATACAGTTTAGAGCCTTGGCAGAAGTTATAAAATTTTGACCGTATAAATGATTGATCTTTTTGTATATTCCTGAGGATATTTCAAACATCATTTGTGCAACATCATGGGCTTTTGATATGCGATATATTTCGCCAAGTAAAAAATATGCATAAGCCAGCTCGTCCAAGTAAACATATTTTCGGAATGTTTTCATGCTTTTCATGAGCTCTTGAGAAGCTTTTTTTAAATCTGTTTTTAAGAGCAAGCATCTTGCAGTAAAAAGTTTTTTTAATGCGTGTTTTTTTCGATTTAATAAATAGTTCGGAATTTTTTTAATAATAGATTCGAGTTGTTGATATTGATGTGTGCTTTCATAAAAAATACATTCTGATAGAGAGGGGAAAGTTTTGGGCTTAATGGCAGCGTTAAGTGTTGTTTCACCTTGCATGAGAACTTTAATCAGTTTTTCAAGAGCAGCATCTTGCCTTGAAATCTTTTTTAGTAGCGTCGTGTAGTTGTCATCAGCCAATTCTTTTAAAATTTGTTTTTTAACTTTTTCAGGCTTTGTTAAAATAAATTCGCACACAAGATCAATAATTGCAGCGGAAAACAGGCAGGTGTGTTCATTTGTGGAAAGGTGTGAATCCAGCTTATTTAAGAGCATTCCTTTGAAAAAATTTTTTTGCAGATTTTTCTTTGAAACATACCAAAAGAAAAGTAACGTAAAAACGATGAAAAAAAATAGGAGATAAATTAAATATTTCATGAAACGTTTACACTAAATTAGTTATTTTAGTTCTACTATATTGCAGAAAATTCAAAAAAGCAAAGGATTAAATTAATATGTCTATCACAAAATTGTCGGTTTCCGAACTTTATAAAAAATGCGATACTTCTAAATTTGATTTCAATTCAACTGTCGAGCTTGAAGAAATGCTTTCTTCTTTAGGGCAGGAACGTGCAATCAGTGCTGTTGAGCTCGGAATCAATATCAAGTCTAAGGGCTACAATTTGTTTTGTTTCGGTCCGGAAGGAACCGGCAAAATGAGTTTGGTTCAGCGTATTTTGGAAAAAGAAGCGGCTTTTCGTGCAACACCTAGTGATTGGGCATATGTTTATAATTTTGAGGAACCATACAAGCCTCTGGCAATAAGCTTTCCTGCCGGCGAAGGAACACTCTTTGCAAAAGATGTTGATGATTTAATTGTTGATTTGAGTGCTTCAATTTCCTCGATTTTAGAAAGCGAAGAATACAAAGCAGCTTTAAGTATTGTTCAACAAAAATATAAAAATAAAAAAGATGCTTATGTAAAATTTTTGCAGAAAAAGGCCAGAGGTAAAAGCGTTTCTTTGCTTCAAATGCCTGTCGGGTTAGTTGTCGCGCCGGTTAAAGATGGTGAAGTCCTTAATCCTGAAGCTTTTGAGGCTCTTTCTCAGGCAGAAAAAGAAAAAATTACGAATGATTTGAATGCCATGCAGGCAGAGATCGAAAATTCTGCTCAAGATCTTTCAAAATGGGAAGAAAAACAAAGAGAAGAAACAGAACGGTTGCGTGAAAAGTTTATTAAAAATATTATTTCCGATCCTATTGAAAATTTGCGCCAAAAATATAAGAAGAATAAGGCTGCATCTGATTTCCTTAAAGCATCCAAGAATCATATTCTGGATAATATAGACGACTTTTTGCCCGGAAATTCTCAGTCTAATGTAAATGGGGCAGAAGAAGATCCTTTAGCAGCATTGCTCAGTCGCATGAACAAAAATGAAGAAGATAAATTTGCAAAATTTAAGGTCAATGTTATTGTTAAAAATGTGCCGGATGCTGGTGCGCCGATTGTTTTGCTCGATCATCCGACACAAGGAAATTTGGTCGGTAAAGTCGAGCGTATTCAGCAATATGGTGCTTTGTTAACCGACTTTACACTTATTAAAGCAGGGGCACTTCATAAAGCAAACGGCGGTTTTATTTTAATTGATGCACGCAAGCTTTTGTTACAACCTTTTGCCTGGGATTCTCTTAAACGTGCGCTTGCGTCAAAGACAATTAAAATTGAAGCTCCGACTGATGATACGACATTTACGACAATTTCGCTTGATCCGGAACCTATTCCGTTAGATGTTAAAGTGATTTTGACAGGTGATGAAGAGCTTTATGAATTGCTTTCAGAAAGAGATCCTGATTTTAAGGATTATTTCAAGGTTGAGGCAGATTTCGGGACGACACTTGATCGTACAGCAGAAAGTGAGGCGGAATATGCAAAATTAATCGGCTCTCTTTCAAAGAAGAAAAAGCTGCGCTCGCTTAACAAACAAGCTGTTGCTAAACTTATTGAGCATGCTTCTCGTCTGGCAGATAGCAGCGAAAAGCTGACAGCCCATGTTTCTTCAATCGGAGATTTACTCAGAGAAGCTGATTATTGGGCAAGAAAAACCGGCGCGAAACAAATCGGTAAGAATCACATTACACAAGCCATTGATGCACAAATTTATCGCTGTAACCGTGTCAATCAAGCTATGCTTGAGCAGATTGATAAAGGTACGATTTTAATGGACGTCAAGGGCGAAAGAGTTGGTCAAATTAATGGTTTGGTCGTTTATAACTTTTCGCGTAATACCTTTGGAAAGCCAGCTCGAATCACGACACAAGTTCGTATGGGTAAAGGTGAATTTGTGAATATTGAACGCGAAATCGAAATGAGCGGTCCGATACATACAAAAGGCGTTTTAATTTTACAATCTTTGCTTTCGAATCGTTTCGCAAAATGGAAGCCGCTTTCGCTTTCTGCTTCTATCGTCTTTGAACAATCTTATGGAGGGGTTGATGGAGACAGCGCTTCTTCAACGGAATATTATTGCTTACTTTCGGCAATTTCTGAACTGCCGATTAAACAAAGTATTGCTGTGACAGGTTCTATCAATCAATTCGGCGAGATTCAGCCGATTGGCGGTGTAAATGAAAAAATCGAAGGTTTCTTTGAGGTTTGTAAACATAACGGGTTGACTGGAAAACAAGGTGTTATCATTCCGAGAACCAATATTTCTGATTTGATGCTCAAAGAAGAAGTTCTTAAAGCAGTTGAAGAAAATATGTTTAATGTTTGGGCTGTTGATACGGTTGATGACGGTATAGAGTTATTGACGGGTGTTAAGGCCGGAAAGTTGAACAAAAACGGACAATATCCGAAAGGGACGGTTAATGCGATCGTTTCTGAGAAATTAGATGAATATTATCGTTGTTATGTTCGCTACGCGAAAGAAACTCAGGGCTGCTTAGGTAAATAAGGTGAGTTCGTTTTTTATTGACACATATTTAAAAATGTGGTATATTGTGTCTATAAAAAGGAATCTTGTTAGAGGAGAAAAGCCATGACAAATACAGTTTCTTTGAAGAAAAAACAATCTTTTGACCGTAAAGCAGCGCGTTTGAATATGGAAATGCTCAAAGCGCAAGTGGCCGCTATGAGATTGGCAGATGAAAGAGCTGAAAATCATGGCAATGAGTCAAAGGTTATTGACAAGCAAATTTCGCACGTGCGTGAATAAAACTTCTTTATGTAAAATCTGAAGGCACCGCTTTTTTTCGGTGCCTTTTTTATATTCTTTCATTCGGTGTTAGAAATCGTTTGAGTATTGAATTATCTTTTTGGAATGTTTGATAAAATTTTTGGGTAACGGATAAAATGTTGTTATCCATATATTTTTTTGCTTCTTCTTGAATATTTTGTGGTATGCCAAATCGAATTTCGGCAAGGCCACCCGCCATGGCAGCTAATGTGTCACTATCTCCGCCGATTGAAACAGCATTTCGCAACGCGTCTTCATACGAATCAGCATCTAAAGCGGCAATAAGTGCCTGCGGAACCGAATTTTTGCAAGAACAATAAAACTTGTTATAATTTAAGCGAATTTCATCAAGGCTTTGTGAAAGGTTATAAGGATATTTGTGGCTGATATAGTTTTTGATGATCTTAGGATCTGTTTTCCCTTTTAATAAAAAGCCTGTTTCAATATAAGCTCTTGTTGCGATGAGGCTTTCTTCGTGGTTGTGCGTTATTTTTGTGAATCTAATTGCGGTTTCAAGGGCTTCATCTTTATCTTTGAATGCTGTAAATATCGGGCTCAAGCGCATAATACAACCATTTGTTTTGGCGTTATAGGGGATTTGTGTTTCAAGCCATGCTGAAAAGCCTTTGCCGAACGCGCCGATTTTTCCATCTTCGTATGTTCTGTTTTGATAACGTTTTCCCCACTTTAAGAGCATTTCTTCCGGCGTTTTATTTGAGAGTAACCATTCGGCTGTTGCGCAGGTTAAAATCGTGTCATCCGTGAAGCAACATTTGTCGCAAAACAGAGGAAATTCCTTTGTTTTGATGTTATGGAACTCATAAGGTGAGCCGATAATATCTCCAATAATGGCACCAAGCATCTTATTCATACCTCAAAGCATTAATCGGGTTTAAGAGAGAGGCTTTGTAGGCCGGATAAAATCCGAAAAACAGACCAACAATGCCGGCAAATGAAAACGGCAACAGGATGTAGAAAATTGAAACAATAGCCTTAAAGCTGCTGAAAAATGATATGACTGCAACGCCAATTAAACCGCAAATAACGCCAATAAGCCCCCCAATGAGCGAAAGAACAAGCGCTTCAGTTAAAAATTGTAACCTGATATCCCAACTTTTGGCGCCGATGGCCATTCTGATTCCGATTTCACGTGTGCGCTCGGTTACAGATACAAGCATTATATTCATAATACCAATACCGCCGACCAAAAGAGAAATGGACGCAATTGAACCGAGCAAGATTGTTAATACTTTCGTTGAAGTTTCCATCATTTCCATCATTTGTGTTAAGTTCATAATGACAAAGTCATCATCTTTATTAGTGCCCAAGTTATGACGTTGGCGCAAAAGTGCTTTGATTGCATCTTGAGAGGTATATGTATCTTGCGCCGTTTTGGCTTGAAGCATAATCATATTGACCATATCAGGAAAAGATATGCCGGTAACCTTTTTTTGAGCAGTTGAAAGCGGAATATAGATCATATCGTCCTGATCCATGCCCGGACCGCTTTGTCCGCGAGAAGTTGTAACACCGATAACCGTAAAGGGAATGCCTTTAACACGAATCGTTTTTCCGAGCGGATCAACATCGCCAAACAGCTCTTTGACGACGGTTGTGCCTAAAATGGCGACCTTTCCGGCGCTTGTGATATCCGTTTGGCTGAAATATCGCCCGTATGCAAGGCTCCAATCCTTAATTTGAAAATATCTGTTGTCGGTGCCGACAATTGATGTTGACCAGTTTGCATTGCCATAAACAATTTGACCGGCATCATTTAAAACCGGAGCGGCTAAAGAAATGCCTTCAATTTTTTCTTCTATCGCATTTCCGTCACCGGCTTTCATGGTGGGTTGAGAACCATGTCCCATACGCTGCCCGCCTGAAGTTGAGGTGCCTGAGCGAATCATAATAAGGTTCGTGCCCATGCTTTTCATTTCATTTTGGATGGTTACTTGTGCGCCGTTTCCGATGGCAAGCATAACAATGACGGCAGCAACCCCGATGATAATTCCGAGGCTTGTGAGAATCGAACGCATCTTGTTGGCTTTAATGGCACGGATTGCAATTGAGAAAATAGTTGAAAAATCTATCATTTTTTATTCCTTTGGTCTGAATTGATTTCTCCGTCCACAATTTTAATAATTCTCTTTGCGTAGCGTGCAATATCTTCTTCGTGGGTGACTAAAATAATTGTGCGCCCCATTTTTTCATTAAGTTCAGTAAAAAGTTGCATAATTTCAACACTCATTTTTGTGTCAAGATTTCCGGTTGGTTCGTCCGCAAAAATAATAGGAGCCTCGTTGACAATCGCTCGAGCGATTGCAACTCTTTGTTGCTGCCCGCCGGAAAGTTGGTTCGGCATGTGGTGCATACGCTCGCTTAAACCGACAGCTGTTAATGCTTTTTGTGCACGCTCTTGGCGCAGTTTTGAGGGTGTGTTGCTGTAAACCATAGGCAATTCTACGTTTTCAAGGGCAGTTGTTCTTGAAAGCAAGTTAAAGCCTTGAAAAACAAATCCGATTTTTTGATTACGAATTTCAGCTAATTCATCGGCTGAGAGGTTTTGAACAGCTTGACCATCTAACATATAGGAGCCTGAACTGGGAGTGTCTAGACAGCCTAAAATGTTCATAAGTGTCGATTTTCCGGATCCTGATGGTCCCATGATGGCAACAAATTCACCTTTTTCAATTTTTAAGGTTATACCTTTTAATATCTCGAGGTCAAATCCGTCAAGAGGGTATGATTTATGAATGTCTTTCAATTCAATCAAAGCCATTTTTTTCTCCTTTAACGGGGCATTCTTAAACGTGTGTTTTTATCTTTTTGTGCATTCTTTTTGGAAACAATAACCGTATCACCGACTTTGATTTGATCTGAGATAATCTCGGTATTGCTGTCATCTGAAATACCTTCTTTAATATTGATACGCTCAGGTTTTGAACCCTTTAAGAGCCAAATACCTTTTTCTTGATAGCGTTTATTTTCATCTATATAAAAGCGCAAAGCGGCATTCGGAACAAGCAGAGCATCATTCTTTTCAGCGGCAACGATTTCAACATTTGCCGTCATTCCCGGTTTGAGTTTCAACTCAGAGTTGTCGATACCGATTATGACGCTATAAGTGACAACATTTGATGTCGTAATGGCTTCATTTCGCACCTGTTTGACAACACCTAAGAATGTGTCATTCGGAAAACTATCGACGTTGAAATAAACTTTTTGACCGACGTTGACTTTTGCAATGTCTGCTTCAACGACAGAGGCTTCAATTTCCATTTGGCTTAAGTCTTCGGCAACCGAGAACAATTCAGGTGTTGAGAAACTTGCGGCAACAGTTTGTCCGACTTCGACGGATTTTGAAATCACGATACCGTCAACAGGAGAGGTGATTTTGGTGTATTTAAGTTCTGTTTCGGCAGATTTAAGGGCGGCTTCGGCCTGCTTGACCTGAGCTTTTTGAAGAGCAAGTTGAGCAAGGGCATTGTCATAATTGCGCTGAGCAGATTCCAGTTCTTTGTCGGTGGAATATTTTGAATCCTTTAACTTTTTGATTCGATTTAAGGTTTTTTCATAATATACAATATCATTTTCTTGGACCTGAACTTGGGCTTTTGCAATTTCAAGAGCAGCTTCGCGTTGCGCAACGGTTGCTTCAAAAACGTCGGGATCAATTAAGGCTAAAAGCTCTCCGGCTTTGACTTCACTGTTGTAATCAACATAAATTTCTTTGACAGTTCCGGAAACCTGTGTGCCGATAGTGACTGTTGAGAGCGGATTGATTACGCCGGATGCCGTAACCATTTGTTTGATATGACCGGTTTCTACTTTTGAGGTTATCAGTTCTTCTTTTGT
>OMQZ01000057.1 GCA_900313355.1 uncultured Rhodospirillaceae bacterium | reverse complement strand
AGATTTTTTTTGCACAAGCAAATGATAGGCTGAAATCACCTTTGCAGCCTCGTCAGCAGCGTTTTGATATCCCTTTTGCTCAAAATCATGAACAATCTGCGCTATTGTTAAATAAAAGCACCTGTTCGTTAAAATATTTCGTTGCAGCGGGTTATTACTGTTGATAATCATTGCACTAAAAACCTCTCTACAAAACGGAATATAAAACATTTTTTTTCAAAAAGCAAGTCTTTGTTCAAAAAAAAGACAAAATTTTGCTTGCTATTTAGACAAAACGTGCTAATCTAAAATCACTTAATTATATATATGCCAAAAAATTTTTATAAATGTTGTGGATTTTGTTTATCTCAACGATTATTGTTCTATTGAAGAAAAAACCATCTAAAAAAAATAAAAAATGACAGGTTACATCATCTTAGTTCTGGTCATCATCGCACTGATGGTGATTGGCTTCGTTCGTGCGCGAAGAGAAAGAATGCAGGAGTTCGAAGACAGGCTTCGCCAATCGACGCTCCCATCGGGTAAGCTCTTGCCGACCGAAGAAACGATTCTCGCCCTCAATCCTGAAACTTTGGAGGCCCTTCTCCTGCTCAACAATGACGAGTACGATAGCTTCCTTCAAAAAGAGGGTGTCGGTGAAGAAAGTTTCGACAACCTCCCTGCGCCCCCTAAAGAGCTCATCGGCGAAAAAAGGGGTCAGCTGAGCAAAGACCTTGACTGGCTTGTCAACTACGCCGGCCACCGTCTTCCCGAAAAAAGAGAGGAAGGAAATCCGTGGATTCACCTTTACGAAATTGGATCCAAAGTGAAAAACAAGTATCACTGGATTTCTTAACTCAAGGCTTTATAAAAAAATCCCCTCCATCGCGGAAGGGATTTTTTTTATATGATTAATTTTTATTCGGCGCAATCAGCCAATTTAATATTCAAGGCTTTCGCCACATTCCGGCGATATTCTTCCGCCCATGCAATCATCGAGTCGATAACCGGCTTTAATTCGTAGCCGAGCTGAGTTAAGGTATAATCCACACGTGGCGGAATTTGCGCATAAACTTTGCGCACCAAAATTCCTTTTTCTTCCAAAAGGCGCAGATTCGAAGTCAAAACCTTTTGGGTAATGGTTCCGAGCTCACGTTTAAGTTCGCCGAACCTTTTAGTTCCATCAAGCAAATTTTGAATAATCAAAACTTTCCAACGATCGCCGAGCATCTTAATAGTGATTTCGGCAAGTTTATCAGGCAAATATTCAGACATTTTTTTCTCCTATAAAGCCTAGAAAATAAACATTGGTATCTTTCAAGAAACTATCCGTCTCAAAAGTGCCTACTTTACATACCTACATCAAAAAGCTAACATGTTCAAGAATTTTATTTCAATTTACTAACAAATAGGACAAAACTTATGAATAAATTTTATAAATTCGCTGCTGTATCTGCTTTAGCGCTTGTTTGCGCAGAAGCCCATGCAGCCGGTTATCAATTAAATGAATATTCAGTAACAAACCTCGGTCGTTCTTTTGCGGGTGTGGGTGTTTCGGGCGATGACTATTCCGCTCTTGCATACAACCCTGCCGGCATGACGCTTATTAAACGCTCAGGTGTCCAAGTCGGCTCAACAGTTACCCAAGTCCATTCTAAAGCAAAAGGTGAAGGCCGTTTTGCCGGTCAAAAAACCGACATGGATTTCTTAATTCCGCTTCCGTCAGCTTTCGGTCAATATAATGTTGATGACAAATTGTTCTTAGGCGCAGGTATTTATGTTCCGTTCGGTTTGGCAACACGTTACGGACACGACAGCTTTGTTGCAAATGGTCCGACAGGCGCCAGAAAATCAGAGCTTGAAGTGATTGATTTTAACTTGTCAGCCGCATATAAACTAAACAGCAACTTATCATTGGGCGCAAGTGCTATTTTCCGCCGCATCACAGGTTCTTTGACCTCAAACTTAATGGGTGGAATGGGCTACAGCGACTTTAAAGTAAAAGGCTACACAGGCACATTTAACGTTGGCGCCATGTATGAATTCAATGAAAATGCACGCATCGGTTTGTCTTATCGTCATAAGAGCATTCAAAAGACAAGCGGCAAACATTATATCAGCATCCCTGCCATGGGAATGAACGAAAAATACCATTCGGCATCAGATCCTGAATTGCCTGCAAGCATTATCTTGTCCGGCTATTTCAAAACTGCGCCGAAATGGGCAACAACCGCAACGGTTAAATATACATTATGGCACCGCTTTGGTATCTTCCCCGGAAAATCAACATGGCCGGCAAGACGAAATCTTGATGTTCCATATCGCTGGAAAGACGCTTGGAATGTTGCATTAGGTGAAGATTATTATTTAAACAACAATTGGACATTGCGTGCCGGTGTGGCATATGACCAATCACCGTCTCGCTCTAACACATACCGCACGAACCGTATTCCGGATTCGGACCGTGTATGGTTGTCCTTGGGTGCAAGCTATGCCAAAGACAATTATCAGGTTGACTTTGGTTTTGCTCACCTCTTCTTTGCACACGGCAAAACCAAAAACTCTCCTTCAGGTGATGTCGATGCAAAATACCATAGCTATTCCAATATGCTAGGGTTAAACTTCCAATATAAGTTCTAAGCTTATATCTCCTTTCTAAAAAGCAAGGCCCGAGAATTCTCTCGGGTCTTTTTATGACGTGAATTTTGCGAGACCGCAGGAAATAGCTCTAGATGACGCCTTCTTAAAAAAGCTCAGAGAACAGGTCAGATAGAGTGAAAACAAAAGGCGGAAAAATTTTAGTGTACACAATAGTACATGAATTTTTCCATACTTGCCATTTT
>OMQZ01000029.1 GCA_900313355.1 uncultured Rhodospirillaceae bacterium | reverse complement strand
GTTGCCCTGAACGGTTAAGTCAAAATTGAGATCTTGTCTGTTCGGCTGTTTTTCTGCTTCGCCAGGGTTATAAATTTTTGTGTCGCCAGCAATGTTGACCTTGTTGCTGTTAATATTAGTGTTTGATGTGTTGTCATCATTTTTACTGATTTCGATGTTGTCGCCTAAGATGTTGATATGATTTCCATCAGAATCGATAATCGAACCATCAGGACCGACGTTAAATTCGCTGCCTTCGGTGGTTGAAAGGTTGGTGTCTCCTTCGGTGGTAAATGTGTGGTCGCCGGCGACGGTGGTGTCAGTGTTAAAGGTTGCTTGATTACCCTCATCGTTGGCATTGATATCAAAATCAGGGTTCCCGTCACCGTCTAAATCAACACCAAAGTGGTTGTTTGAGGCGGTAACAATATCGGCAAAATTGAGCTCGGGGTTGCCTTCATTTTTTGTGACGCTGAAATCGCCGTTTAAGGCGTTTAAGCTACCTTCAATGAAAGCAGAGCCGTCATGCACACCGGGATTTTCGCGAACAAGCAAAGCTGCCGCTTCTTCTTCATCAAGATGGACGGCACCATCTGTGTTGGTTCTGCCGATAATCATTTTATTGACGCCTAAGATGTTGCTTAAAGGTTGAGCTTCATTACCTAATCCGGGGTCAACCAAGCCACCCATATAAAGATCTGTTGCCATCATATTGCGCCACTCTTCGCCTTCGGCAGGTGTGCGCTGCAAATATTTCGGGTTGTCTAATCCTGCACGGCTTGCGGCATTAATCGAATCGGTTGAGGCTGCGGCAATAGAAGCATGTGGGGCACCGCCGTTTGTTAAAGCATTTGTTTCGTCGTTGCTTAAGCCCCAAATACCATTGACGCCTTTTGTTTCGCCGCCTTGAGCAACATAACCGCCGTTTGCACCAACCATGGCGGCGATTCTTGAGGCACGAAGGTCGTTGATGTCACCTGTTTTAGGCAAGAAGACAAAAGATGTTAAGGTGTCTGTTTCGCCCTGACGCTTAACGGAGATAATCGGAGAGCCGAAGTTTTTAATCGAATCAAAGCTGTAACCATAAGGTAAATATTCACTAATTGCTTCTTGAGTGATAGGTGTTGAAGTGTCAGGCTCCTGTAGCTTATCTTTCAAAAGCTCTTGGTAGTTTGCATTGGTGTAGCTGTCAACAGCTTTAATTAATGTTCGAACATGCGTTGCCGTGTTGATGTCTTGGAGCTCGGCTGTGCGTTCAGCAGATTTTTTATATAGAGTCGGGGTAACGAGCGAAATCAGGGTAAGCATGGCGAGCGCTTCGATCATCATGCTACCGGTTTGGTTCACTTTTCTTAAAATATTGCGTTTTGTCATTTCTTTACTCCTCTCTATTTTGGACTTTATTGATGGCAATAAAGCACAGGTTTTCTTTACATACTTCTTGATAATCGGCGTCATTTGTGACAGCCGTAAAAACAGGTTGATATTTTAACACGCGTTTGCCTAAGTTCATATCGACAGCCATACCCGCACCGCCGCTGATGACAGGGTGATCAATGTTTTCAACAGTTGCGATATAACCGATGGATTGACCGTAGCCTTCGGCATTAGAAAGAGCTGTCATCATATCAGAAATCGGTTTTCCGTTTTGGCCCATCCAACGGGTTGGGATTTTTTGCCACGAAACAATATAATTAAAACTTAAGCTATCTGCACAGCAAAATTGATTGCCCGTTTCTTGTTCACAAGTTTGTGCATAATCTTGATCGATTTCATAAGATGCCATTTTAAAGCAAAAAACTTTGGAATAAATGTTCGGGGTTGGTTCAAAACCTACAGGCATATAGTCTTCAACGTCTTTGGCGTTAAGTTGAGCACCGCCGTTGGTGCCATACGTTCCGGCAGAGAGCGTGCCATTTTTGTAGGCAAGACCTGAAGTGTAAACGACTGTTGATTCTGCGCTGTCTTTTGGTAATCTTAAAGAATAGACGTAGTCTTTGAAGGCATTGTGTTGAATTCTGAATTTTGTGATAATAGCGGACGCTCTTGTTTCCATATAAGCACGGTCAGCATCCGGACGAACCGAGAGGTTGAACGAAATCAAAGCGACCATAAATGTTGCAATCACAATCCATAAATACATTTTTTTATTCCAAAATAAGTCCTTCTATAAGCTTTAGAATAGCATAAAATATTGAGAAATTCCAGCTTTTCTTTATTGAAAAACGAAAACTTCACATTTTTGTAACATTATCCCAAAACTTATAAAAAAACGTTAAAAAAACACCTGCTTTTTATGAAAAAAACAGGTGTTTAAATTTTCTTTTTTTGAAAATTAAGCTAGAATCCTTCGGTATCTAAGCGTTTTCTGAGTTGCTTGCGAGCGCGGCGAATGGCTTCAGCCTTACGGCGAGCTTTTTTCTCGGCGTTCTTTTCATGGCAACGGCGCAATTTCATCTCGCGGAAAATGCCTTCACGTTGCATTTTCTTTTTCAAAATTTTGAGCGACTGAGCGACATCATTGCCGATAACAGTAACTTGAACCACTTAATTCACCTCTTTTCTATTAAAAAATGTTAAAATTTATGCGTTCTTAGCATAGAGTTTTTTCTTCGTCAAGAACTTTTTTAAGCTCTTTAAGCGATAATGTTCGGGGTAATGCCCGCTTCAACGGACTTTATCTTTTTGGAAAGCCCTGTTTTTAAGGCGTTTAGCTTTTGAGCCTGATAAAAGTCAATCGTTCGGTTCTTTTTAACAAGCGTTTTGATGTCTGAACGCACACGACGCTCCTCAAGCTTTAATTCACAAAGTTGAAGCTGGAGCTTTTTGTAGGTTTCGTTTTGCATTGATGCTTTTCGTCCCGTTAAAAAAAGTTTCGCACAAATGTATTTTTTTATGGAAATACATTTTAAAAATCTGTATGTAGTATACATTAAAATGAAAAAAAATCAAGAACTTTAAATTAAAAACGGAGATTATTTTATGAGTGATATTAAAAAAATCGGTATTTTAACAAGCGGCGGTGACTGTTCGGGATTAAATGTTGCCATATCAGGTGTGGTTAAGGCTGCAACACTTAAAGGTTGGACGGTTTACGGTATTCACAACGGAACAGAGGGCTTAACCGAACGCCCGCTTTCTTATGAAATTTTGACACTTCAAAATTTTTCAGATACACCTTGGTCGAAAACAGCCGGTTCTTATTTAGGATCACTCAATAAAGGTATTAAGGCCGATCAGATGGACGCAGTTGCTGAACATTTTGGGCAGGGAGCTCGTGAACTCGGGCTTGATGCGGTTATTGTTTTGGGCGGTGACGGCAGTATGAATGTTTTGAAGCATTATTGCACAAAAGCAGGTATTAAGATGATCGGGCTTCCTAAAACAATCGATAATGATACACCGTTGACAGATTTTTCAATCGGATTTCAGACAGCTTGTCAGGTTTGTATGGAAGCTGTTGATAATATTGATACAACTGCGCGTTCACACCATCGCGCCATGATTGTTGAGATGATGGGAAGAGATGCCGGACACTTGGCTTTGCAATCGGCTATTGCGGGATATGCTGATGTTTGTTTAATTCCGGAAATTCCTTATACTTTAGACGGTATTATCGCAAAGCTCGAGGCTGTTAAGGCAACAGGGCGCACGCATGCCATCATTGTTGTTTCGGAAGGAATTAAGACCGAAAAAGGCGAAGTTTTATCCGCTGCTAAAAATTTAATCGGCGAAAAAGTTCATGGCGGAATCGGTGATTATTTAACGAATCTGTTAAATGAGAAATATAACGGATTTCAAATTCGCTGCACACGTTTGGGACATACACAGCGTTCAGGACATCCGGTTTTCGGTGATCGTATTATGGCTTCTGTTTTGGCTGCCAAGGCTGTTGAGCTTTTATCAGAGGGCAAAACAAATGTGATGGTCGGTATTCAACATGGCGAAGTAACGGCTGTTGATTTAAATGATGTTGTTGAGGCAGGTACGAAGTCTGTTGATTTGAACAGTTCGTATGTGAAGGCAGCAAAGCTTCTTGGCATGTATATCGGCGAGATTTAAAAGTTCGTATAGCAGGTCACTACTTGAAGTTTTTTCGCTCGTGTACCCTTTTCGTACACGTCGCTCAAAATTTTCGGCGTATTGACACATGCTATCCAAACTTTAAGGTAAGCAGCTCATCTAGAGCAGAAAATGCGAAAGCGGAAAAATTTATGTACTTTTTATATACTAAAATTTTTCCGCTTCTTTTTTCCACTCTATCTAAACCGTTCTCCGCGTTTTTATGAATGAACGGGTATGGTCAAGGGTTTGAAATATTATCGATATAAATAAAGCTCGTTGCCGTGTTGTTCAAGCCACTTTTTGCCGGCATAGGCGTTGGGATTTAATTCATCTACCGTGCGCCAAAAGGCTTGAGAGTGGTCGGGATGGGCAAGGTGAGCAACTTCGTGAGCCATTAGATAATCAATCGTTTCGCTCGGGGCAAGGGCGATGCGCCAATTATAGTTGATGTGGTTTAACGTT
>OMQZ01000217.1 GCA_900313355.1 uncultured Rhodospirillaceae bacterium | reverse complement strand
TTTTTCCTATTTTTCACATTTAAAAAATGTATGTGTTGGTAACAAAAGTTTACAAGAAAAGTGGTTTACGTCTGTTTGAACGGCGTGCGTGCCCGTATTGTATTTAACGCACTCAGCATCTGCCAGAGCTTGAACTGTTTGTTTTGATGTCCATATGGGGTTTGAACATATTGCAGGGTTCTTCGGCGTTGATTTTCCGACATAGAGATTTCTTATATCCGTTACACCGGCATTGCGCCGCCTGTCAACGAAAGGCTCCCAAATAGAACAGGCGGTCAGCAAAAGAACAAAAACGCTGACGGACACTATTTTTATACTGGACATTTTTATTTATTTCCTTATATTAAATCATAAATTAACTGCATCATATACGAAGAAGATTTAAAATGCAAAGCCAAAATGAATATATTGGAGATGATAATTTCAAAAAATTTCTCACCCATTACGGGTGCCCCACACCGTTGAATATCGTAAAGATGAAATTTGCCGGTGCGATATGCTCCCCGAACTATGATTTACGTCCGACGGATGTTATTTCCTCCTTTTGGCGGGAGGGGGAAGAACCACGGCTTGAGACTAAGAAAGAAGCCGAATTGTTCTTTAAGTTTTTTATGGGGCTTTGGGATAAAATTTTTGAAGATATCGGTTATAATGCACTAAAACTTCCTAAGAACGAAGGTTCAAAAGCGTATGATATTGCCGTCAACCGTTATGATGAAATCGAGCTTGGTTTTCTTGAGGGTTTTTGGGGCGGAAAAGAAAATTTGAAAATTCCGGCATATATTGCCCAAATCGTTGATCAATTATCCGAATTAGCCGATGTTTATGAAATTATCGCCAGCAGAGCTCAAAACGGCGAGGCAGATGATGTTTTAATCAAAACAATTAAAGATACGGATAAAATGGTTCAAAAAGCGTTGTCTTTTGTTATTGAAAATTTTACATTACCGAAAATTAAAAATGTTGCTGCCGAATCCATGAAAATTTAATATTTTTGACATATTTTCAATATTGACAAAGAAGCTCAAATATAATAGACTAAAGGTATGTTTTTACTTATCTTTGCCGGAGGTGTGTCATGGCTGATTTTGTTTCCGAAATTGTTACAAGAGAAAACTTAGATGAGTTTAAAGAATGTCTGATTTCAGGTGGTATATCTTGGGAGGCAGAAAGAAAAATCACTATTGCAGATGATGTTCCTTTTAAGGATGTCTTACCCTCAAAAGCGATGAAAAACGATGAGCAAAATGCACTTTCAAGGATTTTAATTAATACTGTTTATCATAATATGGATTCACATAGGGATGAAGTTTCTCCCTTTTTAAGACATCACACAGCAGAATATTGTCAAATGTGCCGAATGGAAGAGCTTGCAGACCTCGATCAAAAAGATCCCGCTTTTGTTGCAAAAATAATTAATATGCTGGGCAATTCAACAAGTGGGTTTTACGGTGATTTGATAGATGTCATTGGTAGGAGATCTCCGGAGAAGAATTTTGTATTGGCTCAGTATACAGATTTAAGATACGATATCGGTAAAGAAACAAATATCACAGAACTTTCAAGAGAAGATGCAAATGCGTTAAGAATACTTTGGGGGCAATATGATCGTTATAGAACTTCTTCCTCTTACAGTAGGTCCAATGATGATGTGAACGGGTACATTTTTATAAAAAACTTGCTTGAAAGAGGCGATCTCTTAAATTGCAAACATTTAACAGAAGAACAAAGAAATCTTGCCATTGACAGTTATTACAATGATTATCGTAAAGGGCAAAAGCTGTTAGATAAAATTGATGAGGCTAACATTACTCGTCATTTGATTGAAAAAATTGTTGAAAACCCTAGCGGTTATTTAGATCTTTACTGTTCTGAACCGCTGAATACGCCTCAATTTCAAAAAGTCGAGAAGACAACATTTCGCATTTTAGAGCAGATGCCAAAATATGACTCGGCACGTTACGGATACGAGAAAGGTTTAAATGAACGTTTCGAAGAATTATTAACTTCAACACGTAAATCGACATATGAAAAATTAGATGAAAGAGGTAGAGATCCCTTTGTTTCTGCGATGTATTTAAGAACAGCACAACAAGATATTTTGGATGGTCATGCAGACAAACTATCTCCTTATGCTCTGGCTTTTGTTTTAAAATATGATAAACAAGGTGTCTTTGCTCGCAAAATTAAGCCTGAGATTTTGGCAAAAGCACAAAATGACGCTATCAAACAAGATAAACAATGGATATTCAATAATTTGCATGATGAACAATTTATCATTAATCGTGAACAACCCGTAGGTATTCCTGATTTGCGTTCAACCGTACAATC
>OMQZ01000041.1 GCA_900313355.1 uncultured Rhodospirillaceae bacterium | reverse complement strand
GTCATCTAGAGCAAAAACTGCAAGAGCGGAAAAATTCATGTACTATTGTGTACACTAAAATTTTTCCGCCTTTTGTTTTCACTCTATCTGACATGTTCTCCGAGCTTTTTTATAGAGTGTCATCTAGAGCAAAAACCGCAAGTGTGGAAAAATTCATGTACTATTGTGTACACTAAAATTTTTCCGCCTTTTGTTTTGTACGCTATCTGGGATTATCCGCAGTATTGATAATTATTATTCAGCCTTTCTAAGCTCTTCATCGATCGCATCTTCAAGCGAATCGTCAATAGCAGACTCAACTTGGGATTCAAGCGTTTTGATATCTGTCTCGTTGGCAGGTGTCAAAGTTTTTTGTGCTTCTTGTTCAAGGGCTTTGGCAAATTCTTCGGCAGACATATTGACAACATCTTCTTCTGATTCGTAATCATCATCAATGTTTAAGAGATTTTGAGGCTCGCCTTCAAGTTTTTCAGGCAACTGATTTTGAACTTCAGGTTTGACTTCTTCTTTATACATTGTGTCTTTGAAAGAGATGTTTTGAGGCTCGTCATCAACCAAAGTGTTTTGTTGCATGCTTTGTGTTTGGGCAACAAATTCGTTCAAGCGCGGCAAATTGTCACGCGCGGCTAATTGTTCTTCAGAAAGCAAGAGTTCTTTTTTCGGTTCACCGTTAAAACATTTTAAGAGCCATACATCATAAATCGGGTGTTCAACGGCATTAACGGCGGGAGAGGAGGATAACATCCAACCTTTGAAGATGTTATATTCTTCTTTATCAAAGCTTTTGTCTGTTACATCAACAAAGGCAAAATTTTCAGGAACCTCTTCTTCTGTTCGAGCTTTGCATGAACGGACGACAATCGAAAAAGTTCCGAAAGAAACAGCACCGCCAACCGGAACTTCAATGATGCTAACACGACCCGTGATTTTATCCATGGCTTGCATTTGAGCCATATTTGTGTCAACCTCGGCAGCATTCGCTACTTGATAAAAACAGCAAGATGATGCGAGCAATGCGGATAAAAACTTATTTTTCATTTTCGTCCCCCGTTACCATGAAGATAATTTCACCAACCATGTCTTCAAGCGTTTTGAAGTCTTTTGTGTCATCAATCGAATCGCCGTTTTGGAGAAATGATCTTGATTTTCCGGGTTCGATTTTAACAAATTTGTTGCCCATTAAACCATCGTTTGTGATGGAAACAGAGCTGTCAACAGGGAGTTTGATGTTTGGCGAAATACTCAAAACAACATTGACCATGTAGTCGTCAGGCGAAAGTTTTTGGGCTGTGACAGTACCGATTTTGATGCCGTTGATGCGGACATCGGAGCCGACATTTAAGCCACCGACTTTTAAGAACTTCGCGTTAATTTCATATCCTTTAACAACCTGTAAGTCAGATACGCGATATGCAAAAACTAAAAACAGAAAAGCAACCAATAAGACAACTATACCCATAATTGTTTCGACAGGTTTTTTATTCATCGTTTTGATCTCCTAAATTTTCTTCTTCAATATTTTGTGTGTTCTTTTTCTTTTTTGATTTTGCGAGCGAAATAATGCGGTCAAGCAATTCTTGGAGGACCATCGCATCTTGTGTGTAGCTGAACTCATCGTTGTTTTTGAGAAATTCTTCGGAACCGCCCGGTTCTATTTCAATGTATTTTTTTCCCATAATGCTTGAGCTGACGATAGATGCGCTGCTGTCATCAGGAATTAATATACCTTCTTTGATTTCAAGATTTAGGACAGCATTATATTGTTCGTCAAGGTGAGCATCAACCACACGACCGATATCAATGCCTGCCATACGGACACTGTCACCGACAAGCAGTCCGTCTGTGCGTCCGAAGCTTGCTTTAAGGTAATAAAAGTTTTCATCCACATGTTTGTAGCCGTCTTTGGAAAAAGCCATTATGACGAACAAAACAATGAAAGTTAAAAAAGCAAACAAACCAAAACTAAAGGCTTTTTTTTCTTCGCGTGTAAATTCGTTTGACACAGTCTTACTCCGCTTCACCGTTTTCGTGCATGTGTTCATCACCGCCGGTGCTGGCATTAATCAAAATGGTTTTCATTAATTCCAAGTGATCATTTGTCATGTTCAGCAAACAGCGTTCCTGATCAAAACTTTCAGTTCCGAACATATGTTCGGAGGCAAGCGTAAACAGGGAACAATATTTGTTTCTGTAGTTGAGCCAACTGTCATACATATCTTTTAGGTTTCCGGAAATAAGGCCGTTGCCTTTGTTCCACGAAGCTGTTTGCTCGTGTTTTGAAACATTGATATATGCTTCTTGTATGGATTTCATTAAGCGAAGCGTTTCAGCCTTCATGCATAATGCAACCTGATCATCATTTTGTGCTTTTTGGTAGCAGGCATCATATTCCGGAGTTGCTAAAGCCATGCGAGGTGCAATCAAAAATGCCAGTATCACTAAAGATTTTTTAGACATCAAATTCTCCTATGGAAACAAAAGTTGTTACTATTTTAGATTTAAGTTTCAGTGTTGTCAATTTCAAAAAAAGATTTTCCGCCGCGTAAAATTTGCTGAGCCTCTTTGCTATATGTTGTGTTTTGATGGATAATTAAAGGAGGCAAAATTTTTAAGGGCGTTTTGGAATCTTTTTGGGCAATTAACATGATACGTTTTGCCGTTTGGTTTTGCTTTGAATAAATCGGGATAAGGCGGATGTTTCCGGCTTTTTTATAAAGAATCGATAAAATTTCATCTAAGGCTTCGGCGCGGTGAATTAAGTAGAGCATGCCGTATGGTTTTAGCATTTTTAAGCAAAATTTAAGCCATTGTTCAAGAGTGATGTCCTGTTGATTGTGAGCTAAAGCTTTGCTTTGATTGGGCGATTTTGAACCGCTTTTTGAATAAGGGGGATTTGTGATGACATGATCAAATGAGCCGGCAGGGTAAGGAATTTTTTTTTCTTTGATGTCGCACAAGAGATATTCGAGATTTTTAAAATCATTTGTTTTAGCACTCATGTTTGAGAGTTCGACAAGCTCTTTTTGGATTTCGAATCCGGTTATTTTGGCGCACGGAAATCTGTGAGCCAAACATAAAGAAATTCCTCCTGTTCCGGAGCCGACGTCTAGGATTTTAGAATCGTCTTTTATTTGATGCAAAAGCGATGAAACCAGAACAGCATCTGATGATGTTTTATAGGTCGAATCGCTTTGAAACATTTTAATTCTTTTATCAAGCAAATAGTCGTTTGTTATTTCAATCATTGTTCCCTCTGAATAAAAATTCTAGTTTTAAGAGGTTAAAATTAGGTGAAATAAATATTTGTGCATAAATTTGTGAACAAACGAAAAGCAGGCTTGCGAATCAGAAAAAGTTAATCAATAGTTAACATGAAAACGAAGGAATTTTTTTGATATGTTTGAGCCTGATTTTGTAACTTCTGATACGCACGATATCGTGATTTCTGCTTGTCAAGCCATGATGGAAGACGACAGCGGATTGTGCGGTTATTATATGCGCATAGAAAACAATTCAAATGATAAAATTCAGTTGCTTTCCAAAAATTTTAACATTACCGATGATCAGGGAAACCGTTATTTTGATTTCGGTTTTGGTTTTAAGGGAGAGTTGCCGGAGCTTAATCCGGGGGAATATTTTGAATTTGAAAATGTCGCACCGGCGTTTGCGGGGTCTGCAGTTTTATATGGCAGTTGCCGAATCGTTAAAGAGAAGAATAATCAGGTTGAGGACATTGCCCTGCCGGCACTTGAACTGTTTTCAAATCAGGTAAATCGTTTTATTTTGAACTGAGGTTTTCAAGAGCTTTTATCATATCATCTAAAACTTTTTGTGCTGATTGGTTGAAGTCAATCGGTATGTTTTTCTTTAGGATTTGACATTTTTGAATGCTCGGTGCATACAGGCAAAAAGGTGTTTGAAAATATAGCCCGTAAAGCATTGAATCATCTATGTGTAAATTAATGTTTTGTTTTTTGCAGTATCTTGCTTTTGCTTTGTCCCAAATGTCATCTGCGACATGAAAAGATCCGTCATCATTAAATGAGACCAGATTTCTTTGCTTAAAGTAATCAAGCAAAGACCAAACACAACTGTAAGGAATTTGATTTTTTTCAAGATAGGATTTTACGTCAATGGATTGAGCGCCGCTTAAAACGATAATCTCAATGTTTTTGTTTAATGCAATCTGATTAAAAGTTTTAAAAAAGGCCGGATTTGAGGTGATAACACCATGATAATCGATAGAGATTTTTAAGGGATTAATCATTGCTCATAGCCTCTGAAAATAAGTCTTTAACCGAATTAGGGCTAAGGATGGATAAAGGGTTGATATTGATTTTTGGCGAATCGATGGTTTCGGAAATCGTGTAGTCAAATGCGAAAATTGTGCCATCTTTTCCAGCCAGGACTTTTCCGAGAAACGGAATTTTTCCGACCATGGAATTTAAACTATATGCTGGCGAGGCAATTCCTTTTATGTCGATGTTTTGCGTTAAACGATTGACAGAACCGGTTGCCGTGAAACCTATAACGTTTCCGAACATTTTGGCATCATTGATTTTAAGGGTTTTGTTTTTATATGAAAACGGGGCGTCAAAATGAGAAAATACCAAGCCATCTCCTTTGAGCAAATCCAGAATACCGCTTAAAGATGCAACACTTAAAAATTTTGCGAGCAACGGGGTATTTTGAATCTTGAAATCACGAATCTTAGCGTGTCCGATGAAGTTTTTATCAAGACCACGCTTGGCTTCGATTTTTAATATGCCGCCGCTCATGTTTTCATATAAACGAAGAACACGCAAGGTGCTTCCCGCATTGTTACTGTCAATGTTTAAGAAATATTGACCATCAGGACGCGGGGCGTAGTCTAAGTTGATTTTAATGGATTTATCAGAACCATAGTTGCCGACAAGGTGTGTTTCTTCAATGCCGACTCCGTTTTTCAAAACAGCACTTCCCGCAAAATTTTTAATCGGTGTTTTTTCATTCGTCCAGAGACTGTTCACGACAATGAAAATTTCGGTATCAGGCACAGAGGTTAAATCATCATCCGTGTCTTGTGATGAGAGCTTTGCTTTTTCTTTTTGGTCCTTTTCCCTTTTTGTGAAGAGTTCGGTTAAATCATAATCGTTTCCGCTGACGTTGATTTTGATTTTATATTTCGGCTGATAGGTAAATTCAATTTGAGCAGCTGCCGATGTTTTAGGACCTTTGATTTTTTCAATATCAATCAAACTGATTTTTCCGGATTTGTTTAATTTGACATTGCCATCAAGTGAAAAAGTGCTGTGGCTCAAATTGAAATGGGGAATATTTGTTAATTTGTTATTTTCAAAAATAAGTTTTGCTTTTGCCGTGCCGGATTTTTTCAAAGGTTTGAGGAAGCCCACAAAACCATAGTCGATTGCCATATTGTCAAGATTTGCGCTGACTTCTATTTCCGTTTTTTTATCGTTGATAATGGTTAAATCGGCTAAAACATCAGCATAACCTTTTATATAAGGTTCGGATAATAAAGAATTTGATAATTCAAGTTTTTGTTTTACGTTTTCATCAAGTTTTACTTCAAAACGGCCTCTGCTTTGGTATTTTTGAGGGTGAAAACTTTGATTGAAATCAAATTTTAAGGGAATGTCATCATAAGAGGCCTCACCTGAAATTTTAAAGCCTTTGCCATCAACCGTTAAAGTGGCTCTTTGTGATTTAAGGTCTTTATTATTGAAGACTTTTTCAAGAACAACATCTGACAATATTGCATTGACGTCGACTTTTATTTCTTCGGGTTTTAAGTCTTGATAAAGTTCAAAATTCAAACCAAGATTAATGTCAATGTTGCCTTTGATTTTTTCTGTGCTGATACCAATGTCTTTGGCAAATTCAAGCGGTGGATTATTGATATAGTCCAAAGCGCTTTTAATATCTGTATTGCCTTGAATTTGGATATCAATAAAGTTATGTTGTTTTTCAAGATCATAAAGGCGAACGCGCCCTTTGTCGAGCATAATTGATCCGGAGATGCCTTTGTCTAAAGAAATATCAATCGTTCCGATATCAAATAAGGCTTGACCGTAAACGCTTGTGACTTCGGGCATTCCTTCGAGATAATCAACAGTGCCGTCTTCGATGTCAGCTTTGCCTTTTAGTTTTGTGAGGGTTAAGGCTTTTTGATTTTTGTTATATGCCCACGCGAATTCAAATTCAGCATTTTTGTATTCTCCGCCGTATAGGCCGTCTTTGCACCATTCCCAAGCAGGTTCGGCATAATATCTCGGCCAAAAACGAGCAAGGTCGTCCATTAAAAATTTATCGATTTTTGTGTTTAAGCTGATTTTTAAGTTTTCAAGAGATTTTTCAAAAAAGTATTTCTGGTAACCGGAGATGGCAAAATCGAGTTCTACTTTTTGTTTTCCGCTGATAAGTTCCGCTTTTTTGAGTTCAATCGAATCAAGGGAGCTGTCAATTGTGCCGTCAAAGGCAAATGAATCAATCGGGTAATCAAAGTGTTCATCATGTGCAAAGCCGATTTTTCCATTTTCACCTTTTAATTGAAATTCTATTTTCTCAATGGATTTATCAATGCCGTGCGAGAGATTTGACATGTTTTTCAGAACTTCATCAAAATTGATATAAGCCTTAACAGAACCTTCAATAGGTATGTCAACATTTGAAATTCCACCGGCAATTTCTTGGATAAAGTCAGAGACAACGATGTCAGCAAAACCTAAATCCATTATCATTTTTTGCTTTAACGGATTATAATTAATTGAGGCGTTCAGTGTTGCCATGCGTTCATCTAAATCGACCACACCGCCGGCAGAAAGTTCAAGGTTCGTGAAATTTCGATTGAAGTTGAGGTTCGCATTTGAAAAGAGCCATTTATGCCCTAAATCGACTTCATGAAATTCGATGTTTGCGTTGTTGATAGTGATGTCGTTAATATAGCTTTCGGGATAAATTTTTTCAGGAGAATTAAAACGCTCTAAAAAATCTTCAAACCACTCAAAATAAAACTCAGCTTTTTTGCGATTGATTTCATTTTCTTTATCTTTTTCAAGACCGTATGTCGTGAAAATCGAAACCGTAGGGTTTTTAACCTTAATACTGCTCGGCGCAATAATTCCATTTAGGAGGGCGCGTACGCTAAATGATAAAAACAGTTTTGGTGTTTTAATTGATAAATTGTCGTCGTTTTTTCGAAGAGTTACATTTTTTGCGATAATTTTGACCGGTTGGATGGAACGCACAAGCTCAAGGTTAACTTCACCGATGGTCATGGTGTATTCGTTTTGTTCTGAGTTTAGGGCTTCTATAATATATGGTTTTAAGAATGGAACGGAAAGGGGGCCGTGATAAAGCATCCATAAAAAATAAAGCAGCGTAAGAAGGAGCGTTACGCCTAAATAATCTAAACATTTTTTTATCATGTATCCTTTTTTCATATCAGGCTTGTCCTTTTTCTCCGATATGAGCAAGATAGGCAGATAAGAAAATGTCTATGTCACCGTCCAGGACAGCTCTGTCATCTGATGTTTCAGCGTCTGTTCGAAGGTCTTTAATGAGCTTATAGGGCTGCAAAACATAGGAACGTATTTGATAACCCCAACCGTTGTCGCCCTGATTGTCACGCTCAGCTTGTGCCGCATCTGCGCGCTTTTTTAACTCCATCTCATAGAGACGGGCTTTGAGCATTTTCCATGCGGTTTCTCTGTTTTGAAATTGGGAACGCTGGCTTTGGCTTTGGACAACGATGCCTGTCGGAATGTGAGTGATTCTGACAGCGGAATCGGTTTTGTTTATGTGTTGACCGCCTGCCCCTGAGGCACGGTATGTATCGATGCGACAGTCAGCTTCATTGATATCAATTTGAATTTCATCATCAATAACGGGATAAACGTTAACAGAAGCAAAACTTGTGTGTCTGCGTGCGTTGCTGTCAAACGGCGAAATACGTACCAATCTGTGAACGCCGCTTTCGGATTTCAGCCATCCGTATGCATTGTAGCCGACAATTTTAATTGTGACGGACTTTATACCGGCGACGTCGCCGATTGTTTCTTCTTCATATT
>OMQZ01000008.1 GCA_900313355.1 uncultured Rhodospirillaceae bacterium | reverse complement strand
TGTTCTTGGTCAGGAACAGCCGGAGCGGGTGTGTTTGGCAGCTCAGGAGATGTTGTGGTCGGGGTGTCAGGTGTGTGGTCAGATGCGCCTGAAATATTTGTTTGAGCATCCGCAGGATTAATTTTTCCGGCCAACCACATACCAGCGGCGTAGGTAGCAATTGCGGTGCCGACAACTTTTGTTGCGGCCCAAGCTTTTTTATGCCACGGGCCTTTGGTGTTTTTCCATGCGCTTTTTGCTGATTCTGTTGTTGAAATTGCGGCAAGTCCGAGACTTGCGACTCTTCGGGCAGAGTTCATGCTTAAGTTGCCGACGAGATGTTCGGCGCCGACTCCGGCAACACCGACGACTCCGCCGGCGACCGTTAAGACCATACCGGAAAGCTTTAGGAGGTTGTTTTTATTTGATAAATATTGTTTTATGCCAAATTTTTCGCCTCTTTTTTGGGCTTCAAGCTTTTGTTGTTTTATACTTTTTATCATATCTCTTGAGGAAACACCGAACCTAATAGCGGCGGCGGCGGCGATGCCGGCGGGACCTAATGCGGCAAAGCCACTATACAAGGCGACTTTGCCGAGGTCTTTGGCAAGTTTGTAGGGTTTTCCGTATTTTTCTTGAAGTTTTTGGTCTGTGCGTTCTATTCGCGCTTTGAGATTTTTAATGACGGTTTTGTATTGATTTTTAGGGGCTTTCCTTTTGCCTTCTTTGTATTCTATACGCTCTAAGGGATCAAGATAGAATTTTTCGGAGAGTTTTTCAACCTGTGTTTCTATCTCGGCTTGTTTGGCAGCGTGCCAACCGGCAAAAGTATCTTTTGAGACAGTTATTATTTGATTTGATAAAGCAGAAGACAAGCTGTCAGAGAAAACTTGAGACATTTGTTCGGAAGATACGGCAGCATTTTGAACGGCATTTGTTTGAATGAGTTCGACAAAAGATGCACGCAGGCGCGCCGGATATTCTTCATCAAAATTTGGGCGAAGATTGTAAGAACGATCTGTGGTTAGGGCTACATACATTTCGGTTTGGTTGCGCACCTGTTCCATAAACAAGGCAAGGTGTTCGTTTGTTTCTTCTTTTGAAAGAGGGTTGCCCTCATTATCTGTGATTTCGATGTGGTCAAAGACTTCTTTAATGTCCCAATAACTCATCGTTTCTAGGAGCTCTTTGTCAGTCGGAAATTTTTGTAAATCTTCAAGATTTTCTTCAACAGCAACAGGGTGTCGTAAGAGAGACTCATCAGTCCCGTAAAGTTTGTCTAAAATTTTGTTGTATTTTTGCTGTTCATCTTCTTCGTGTTCGGATTCATCTGATGTCGGTTCGGAAACGACTTCAGGTTCATCCGGTATTGGTTCGGGAACAACTTCAGGTTCGGGAATGACTTCAGGCTCTGGAACGACTTCAGGCTCTGGAACGACTTCAGGTTCGGGAATGACTTCAGGTTCGGGAACAACTTCAGGTTCGGGAATGACTTCAGGCTCTGGAACGATTTCAGGTTCGGGAATGACTTCAGGTTCGGGAACGACTTCAGGTTCGGAATTGCTGTTTAGGGTTGTTGACGAAAGTGGTTCGGCGGTGTTTAACCGAGTGCGTTTTTCTTCAATGGCATCTCTTAAGCCTCTGACGTCTTCAATGTCAGAAGATGCCATCACACCTTCGCCGATAAGGGATTCTAAAAAATCAAGTTCGTTGATGCTTAATGTGTCTATCTTTGTTCTTAATTCGCGTATTTTATTAATGCGCGATTCGTTAATCAGGTCGTTTGCAAGCAGGAATTTGTCGTTTCGCTCGGAAAAGGGGGCTTTATTAAAATCATTGATGAGTTTTGAAAATTCATCGGGTTGCATCTCTAAAAGCGACGCTTGTGCTTTTTCAATGTCTGTGTCAACAAGTGAGATATATTCTTCTTTTTCCATTTCAATTTCCTTTAAGAGCGTTCAATATCTTTCAATATAACAAAAAAATAAAATTTTGTCAATATTAAAGTCGTTGCCTCAATTATAAAGGAAATTGATTGCAAAAGTCTTAAAATCAGAGCATGGATATAATTTCTTGAGTGACGGTTTTGGCATCACCGTAGAGCATTAAGGTGTTCGGAGCATAGAAAAGCTCGTTTTCAAGCCCCGAATATCCGGCGTTTAAAGAACGTTTGACAACGAAGACCGTTTTGGCTTTTGAGGCTTCGAGAATCGGCATTCCATAAAGTGGCGAAGAAGAATCTGTTTTGGCAGATGGGTTGACGATGTCATTGGCTCCGATAACGTATGCAACGTCGGCCGTCTCAAATTCGGGATTGATTTGTTCAAGAGTATAGACATCGTCGTATTCTACTTTGGCTTCGGCTAAGAGAACGTTCATGTGGCCGGGCATTCGGCCGGCAACCGGATGAATGGCAAATTTTATTTGAACGTGGTATTTGTTTTGTAAAACAGAGGTCATATTTTTTAGGGCATATTGTGCGCCGGAAGCAGCCATTCCGTAACCGGGGACAATGATGACTTTATCTGCATTTTTCATTAAATACGCCGCATCTGCCGGAGAACCTGTTTTGGCGATTTTTTGTGATAAGGCTTTGTTTTGGGCGTTATTTTGTGTTTTGAAGAAGATTGATATCAGGTTTTTGTTCATCGCTTTTGTCATGGCAACGGATAAGATAGAACCGCTCGCACCGACAAGAGAGCCGGTGATGATTAGGGCAATGTTGGTGAGAGCAAAGCCGATAAAGCTTGCGGCAAAGCCTGAGCAAGCGTTTAGGATTGCAATTACAATCGGCATATCAGCGCCTAAAATCGGCATGGTGATTGTGGCACCGAATGCTAAAGACAAACCGAGGAGAACATAAATCATGTAAATGTTTTTTGAGACGGAAAATTCAAACCAAACAGCAATGATGCAGAAAAATAAGATAAGGTTTAAGAAGTTAAAATAGGGCAGTTTTGGTAATTTATAAGTGTTTTGGAGTTTTAGAAACGCGATTAAAGAACCACTGAAGGCAATGCTTGAAACGACAATGCCCAATGAAGAATCTATTTTTTGAGTATTTTGTTGGAAAATTTGAGCAAGGCCTATGAGAAGCGAGGAAAGCCCGCCAAATCCGTTTAATAAAGCAACCATTTGAGGTAGGTTTGTGATTTTTATTTTGTTTGCCCAAATCGTGCCGGAAAGCCCCGCAATCAGCACCGATAAAAGAATTCCAAAGTCATTTCTTGAGGGCAGAACAAGTATGGTTACAAATGAAGCAATAAGCATCCCGATTATGGCAAGATAATTTCCGCTTTGAGCCGTTTTAGGTGATGTTAAACCTTTAATGGCAAAAATGAACAGAATCGCGCAGATAAAATAAATGATGTAAAGACCTTCAAATGATATCATTTTTCTTCTTTCTTTTTAAATAGTTTCAACATGCGCCAAGAGATGGCAAAACCGCCGAAAATGTTAAGACTTGCGAAAAAAATGGCGATTAAACTCAATATTTCTTCTAAGTTAAAACCTTCGGCCAGTGCAGCGGTGGTGAAGGCGCCGATGATGACAATGCCGGAGATGGCGTTTGTGACGCTCATTAAGGGCGAATGTAAAGCAGGGGTGACGCTTTGCGCCGCAAAATAGCCAATGAAGCACGATAAGATGAATATGGAAAGCAAAAAAAGAATCGTCATTTTATTTTACTCCTTAAAAAACCATCTGAACAAATGAGCGTTTTTTGTAAAATTTCATCTTCATAATTTGTGTTTGGGCTTAAATAGTCGAATGTTTTCAGGAAGGAATAGACGTTGTTTGAAAATAATAGACTGGCTGAGGTGGGGAGCTTTTGCTCTAAGTGTTTGTCTTTGATAAAAACAATATCGTTTCTTGAAAAGTTTTCTTCAATGTTTCCTTGAGCCATATCAATCAAAACACTGTTTTCAGGCATTTGTTCAATTTGGTCTTTTTTTAAGAGCAGAGGGGCTTTTTTGCCGTGAGTAAAAGCAGAGCAAATGATGATGTTTGAGGTTGAGATTTCGTTTTGGATGTTTGAGCTGAATTTTGCGCCGACCGATTGGATTTCGGCTTTGCTTTCTTCTCGGATATCCGTTGCGATAACATTTGCACCCATGCGTTTTAAGACGGAAACGGCTTGAAGACCGGCAACGCCTGCGCCAATGACGAGCGCCTTTACGGGAGGCAGCGTTCCGGCAGAGGTCATTAAAAGCGGGGCGGTTTGTTTTAAGGCGTGGAGGGCGTCTGTTGCGGCTTTGTAACCGGCAATTAAAGATTGAGAAGATAAAATATCCATCGTTTGGGCACGGGAAATACGCGGAATTTTTCCTAAGTCGATTGCACCGATGTCGGTGTTGACTAAATCTTTAAGGTCTGCTTTTTCATCAAAAGTCGTGAGGTCACATATGAGCCACTGACCGGCTCTGAAAGAAGCTAAATCTTCTTTTTTCGGCGGCAGAACGGATAAGATAATATCACATTCAAGAACTTCTTTTCGCTCAAGCGCGATAACGCCTTCTTTTTGATATTCTTCATCACAAAAACCTGAGAGTTCGCCCGCGCCTTTTTGAAGAAAAACCTCAAACCCATCTTTGATATATAAGCTTGATGTTTTTGGCGTTGAGGCCACACGTGTTTCACCTTTTAGGCAGTTGTTGATGATACCGATTTTCATTTTTTATTCCTTTTTTAAATGATATTTTAATATAATTGCTGTTTTTTAATAGACAAGGATGCTTGTTGATATGAAAATTTTAATTAATTTATTTATAACATTTTTTAAGACCGGCTTATTTACTTTCGGAGGCGGATACGCAATGTTGCCTATCCTAAAAGATGAGGTTGTTGCAAAGCATCACTTTGCAACAGAAGACGAACTTTTGAACTATTTTTCAATCGGGCAATGTACACCGGGGATTATTGCGGTTAATGTGGCTACGTTTTGCGGATATAAACTCAAAAAGGTTGTGGGAGCGATTGTGGCGACTTTGGCGCTTGTTTTGCCCTCGCTGATTATTATTACGCTCGTCGCGTCTGTTTTGTCGCATTTTATGGAAAACGACGATGTTGTGCATGCGATGCGCGGTATTCGTGTCGGTGTTGCCGCCGTGCTTATCAAAATTGTTTATGATTTGGGAAAACGTGTTTTGGCACAGAGCAATTTTATCGGGCTTGACTGCTGTGTTTTTTTCGTTGCGCTTTTGGCGGTTGTATTTCTTAAAATTTCTTCTGTCTTTGTGATTTCGGCCGTTATGCTCTTTTCTGTCGGTCGGCTTTGTTTTGAAAGGCGAAACAGATGATTTTTGTAAAACTTTTTTATGAATTCTTTTTAATCGGGCTTTTTGCAATCGGCGGCGGGGCGACAACCATTCCGTTTTTGTTTGATCTAAGCGAGAAATATCACTGGTTCACACCTCAGGAAGTCACGAATATGGTTGCCATTTCGGAATCGACTCCGGGACCGATCGGGATAAATATGGCAACATATGCAGGTTATAATACGGCAGGGATTTTCGGAGGAATTGTGGCTACATTCGGATTGGTGATGCCTTCGCTTATTATCATTATATTAATTTCAAGAATACTTAAGGCATATGCAAACAATGCCGCTTTTAATTTTTTGTTGAAGTCTTTGCAGCCGGCCGTGGTGGCACTTGTGCTCAATGCAACAATTCAAATTGCACAGGTTAGTTTAAACTCTTTGTTGCCTTTTTTGATTTTTGCCTTTATTCTTATCTTTATGCGTTTTTATAAAACCGGATCTGTTTTTTATATTATGCTGGCCGGTGTGATAGGATATGCTTTGAAACTATAAGGAGAAATAAATGAACGAGGAAAGCACAATTTATGATGTTGTCGGTGTCGGAAATGCCATTGTTGACGTTTTGGGAAAAGTCAGTGATCGATTTTTGGTTGAGCGACAATTAAAAAAAGGAGCAATGACCTTAGTTGATGCTAAAACAGCCGGTTTGATATATGAAGATATGGATCCTGAACGCGAAGTTTCAGGCGGATCGGTTGCGAATACGGTTGCGGGATTGGCATCACTGGGGTCGGATTGTGCTTTTATCGGCAAGGTTTATGATGATGAGCTTGGACAAGATTTCAGGCGTGATATCGGAGCCGCTGGAATTGATTTTGACACGCCGCCGCTTAAAAAAGGACCGGCAACAGGCAGAAGTATTGTTTTAATCACACCGGACGCTGAACGTTCTATGTTTACGTATTTGGGGGCATCGACTCGTTTAAGTCCGGATGATATTGATGAAAATATTATCAAAGTTTCAAAATATGTTTTCTTGGAGGGTTATCTTTGGGATAGCGAAGGTGGAAAACAGGCTCTTTTAAGGGCGGCAGAGTTGGCGCATAAGCATAACAGAAAAGTTGCGTTCACACTTTCTGATGCCAGCTGTGTTGTTGCACATCGTTCAGAGTTGTTGAAATTTTTGCAAGATTATGTTGATGTTTTGTTCGGCAATGAGACGGAAATTAAGGTTTTGTTTGAGGAAGATGACTTTGTTGATGCCTTAGATAAAATAAAAACAATGGTCGAAATTGCGGCTATTACATGTAATTCTCGAGGGTCTGTCGTTGTGAATGGTCGTATTAAAACCTTTGTCGAGGCAGAAAGTGTGCGTGATGTGGTTGATACGACAGGTGCCGGCGATTTGTATGCGGCAGGGTTTATGTATGGACTTGTGAACGGTAAAACGCTTGGGATGTGCGCAATGATCGGCGGCATTATTGCAGGCGAAATTATTACGCATTATGGCGCAAGACCGGAAGTTTCATTAAGAGGGCTTATTCGCAAAAAATTGATGGCATATATGCAAAACGTTTAGTGTGCATCACGCCAATTTTCACCCACACCGACTTCGGCAATAAACGGAATATCGAAAGAAACAACATTTTCCATTGTTTCTTTGATGAGTTTTTTGACCACTTCAACTTCATTATCAGGGGCTTCGAAAATAAGTTCGTCGTGGACTTGCAAGAGCATTTTGGTTTTAAATCCGCCTTGTGCTAAGCGGTAATCAACTTGTTTCATTGCAAGCTTGATGATGTCAGACGCACCGCCCTGAATCGGCGCATTAATTGCGGCTCGTTCGGCAAAAGAAACAATGCGTTTGTTTTGGTCATTGATGCCTTGTGTGGAACATTTTCGCCCGTAGGGGGTTAAAACATAGCCGTTGTGGTGTGCGAATTCAATGGTCTTTGCCATGTATTGTTTGATTTCGGGCATGGCAGCAAAATAAGAATCGATGTATTGTTTTGCTTCATCATTTGAAATGTTTAGTTGGCGCGCAAGACCGTATTGAGAAATTCCGTAAACAATACCAAAATTGATGGCTTTTGCGTTACGGCGAGTTGAAGAATCAACTTTATCAAGCGGAATATGAAAGACACGGCTTGCTGTTAAAGCGTGGATGTCAACACCATTTAAGAAGGCTTCTTTTAAAGCCTTAACGTCGGCAACGGCGGCAAGCAGGCGCAGTTCGACCTGACTGTAGTCGGCAGAAATAATTTTATAGCCTTTCGGGGCGATAAAGGCACGTCTGATTTTTTGGCCTTCTTCGGTTCGAATCGGAATGTTTTGGAGGTTCGGATTTGAGGAGGCAAGACGGCCTGTGTTGACAACCGTTTGGGAAAAGGTTGTATGAATACGACCATTTTTATCACGTTGTTCTAAAAGGGCGCCGGTGTAGGTCGATTTGAGCTTTTGGAAGGCACGCCACTCTAAAATTTTTTTAGGCAATTCGTGTTCTTGAGCCAAATCTTCTAAAACGTCAGCTCCTGTTTGAAAAGCTCCGGTTGCCGTTTTTTTGCCTTTTAAGCCCATTTTGACATATAAAATATCACCGATTTGTTTAGGAGAAGCCAGATTAAATTGTTCGCCTGCAAGGACATATATTTCCTGTTCTAAATTTTGCATTTGCTTTTCAAATTCGGCATCTAAAGTGCTGAGATTTAAGGCATCAACCAAAATTCCGCGTTGTTCCATTTTTTGAAGAACAGACACAAGGGGCCTGTCAAAATTTTCGTATAAAGCAATTTTGTTTTCGGCAATTAAGCGCGGTTTGAATTTTTTGTAGAGACGCAGGGTTATGTCGGCATCTTCGGCGGCGTAGTCAAGGGCTTTTTCAAGTTCGACTTGATTGAAGGTTATTTTATTTTTTCCGCTGCCGCATACATCTTCATATTTTATGGTTTCGTAATTTAAGAAAATTTGAGCCAATTCATCCATGCCATGACCATGTTCGAGGCTGTCTAAAACGTAGCTCATAACGGCGGTGTCATCATAGGGAAAAATGTTTGTATCGTTGCCTGTAATTTGTTTTAGAAAGTGCATGTCAAATTTGATGTTGTGACCGATTTTTAAGATTGAGGGGTCTTCAAGCAGGGGTTTTAGAAGTTTTTTTGCCGTTTCAAAAGAAATTTGTTTGGGCGAATCAGAGACGGAAAACAGGTCGGCAGATGATTTTTGTTCACCGTGTTTTAAGGGAACGTAACAAGCTTTTCCGTCATCATAGGAAAGCGAAAAGCCGACAATCGTGTCTTTAAACGGATTCAGGCCTGTCGTTTCTGTGTCTATGGCAAAAAGGCGCGCTTTTTTGATTTTTTCAATAAAGTTTTTAAGCGCTGTTTCATCTTGGATAAGGGAGTATTGTTTTTGAATCTCTTTTGTCGGAGCACTAGGTGCTTTTCCGAAAAGAATGCTTTGCTCGTCAATCCATTTTTCAGCTCTGGCGCGCAGGCTTTTAAGACCGTATTCGTCAATAAAAGATAAAACTTTTTCTTTTTGAGGGGCTTTGCATCGGAAGCTTTCGAGCGGCTCATTTACCGGAACGTCTGATTTTAAGGTTACGAGTTTTTTGGAAATCAAGGCATTTTGAGTGTTTTCGATGAGCGTTTCACGGCGTTTGTTTTGTTTGATTTCAGAAGCGCGGGAAAGAACTTCTTCAAGTGAGCCGAACTGGTTGATGAGTTCGGCGGCTGTTTTGGGGCCGATTCCGGGAACGCCGGGAACATTGTCAATCGAATCACCAGAAAGCGCCTGAACATCAACAACTTTTTCAGGCAAAACACCGAATTTTTCTTTAACGTCTTCGGGGGTGAAAAACTTGTCTTTCATGCCGTCATAATATTGAACCCCCGGTCTGATAAGCTGCATTAAATCTTTATCTGCGGAAACAACGACGACTTCAAAATTTTGTTTTAAGGCAAGGTCAGCATAAGTTGCGATGAGATCATCTGCTTCATAGCCTTCCATTTCAAGAAACGAAAGGTTTAAGACGTCAACAGCTTGTCTGATGAGCGGAAATTGGGGAATAAGCTCTTCCGGTGTTTCTTTTCGAGTGCCTTTATAATCAGGGAATATGTCATTTCTGAAATTTTGGCGCTTGGCATCAAACAAAACAAGGCAATAATCACATTCGATTTTAGAGCGAAGGCGCATAAACATATTGATAAAGCCCAAAAGCGCATTGACCGGTGTGCCTTGCGGAGAAGTTAAAATCGGCAAGGCATAAAAAGCCCTAAAAATGTAGCCAGAACCATCAATTAAACAAATTTTTTTCGTCATATTGTATTTTCCAAAATAGAATTTTTTTTAATATAATTCATTTTTCCCTGAAGCGCAAAGATATAAAAAATTTTTTAAGATATTTATTTTATAATCTTTTGAACATAAGGGAGATTGTAATGGTTGCAAAGAAAAAAACAAAATCTAGAACAACATCAAAAAAGCGCAGAAAAAGCACGAAAAAATCATTAAAAAAGTTTTTTATTAAAAGCGCGTTGGTGACATTTTGGGCGTGTTTTGGGGTTCTTTTTGCATATGTTTTTTATTGCTATGTGACCTTGCCTGAAATGGAAGTTGCTTTTAATCGGACAAGGCTTCCGTCGACGACGATTATTGCGGAAAACGGAAATGAAATCCAGACATTCGGTAATTCTTTTGCTTCGCTTGTGTATGCGAAAGATTTGCCTTATTATGTTCCGGCGGCAATTATTGATGTTGAGGACAGGCGTTTTTATGCACACTTCGGATTTGATGTTATCGGTTTTACGCGTGCGGCATTTGCAAACATTTTTCAAAAACGATATGCTCAAGGGGCTTCGACAATCACGCAACAAGTTGCTAAAAATTTGTTTTTAACTTCTCAAAAAAGTGTTAAGCGCAAAGTTCAAGAACTTTTAATTTCTTTTTGGCTTGAAAAAAAGTTCACGAAAGAACAAATTTTAACGCTCTATTTGAACAGGGTTTATCTCGGTTCGGGGGTTTACGGAATTGAGGCGGCAGCAAATAAATATTTCGGGAAATCTTCAAGAGATTTGAGCTTAAAAGAAGCTGCGGTTATTGCCGGAATGCTTAAAGCACCGTCGCGATATAATCCGATTTATAATCAGCAGAATGCTCTTGACCGCGCAAATGTGGTTTTGAAGCTGATGTTTGATCACGGGACAATTACGGAAACGGAGCTCTTAGCGGCGAAAAATGAGCCTTTATATGATACGACAACATATAAGGTTGAGGGTGCAAAACATTTTGCAGACATGGTTTATGCCGAAGTTAATGCTTATATCGGGCAAAGAGATCAGGATATCTATGTCAGCACAACTTTGGATCAGGATTTGCAGCAAAAAGCAGAGGCTGTCTTAAATGATGAAATCGCAAAAAATGCACAGAATAATGTAACGCAAGGGGCTGTCGTTATTTTAGACTATGATGGGGCGATTAAGGCTTTGGTCGGCGGGGTGGATTATGAAAAAAATCAATTTAATCGTGCAACACAAGCATTGCGCCAACCGGGGTCGGCTTTTAAGACTTTTGTGTATTTAACGGCTCTCGAAAAGGGATTCAGACCTTCAGACAGCGTTTGGGACACGCCGCTTCAGATAGGTAAATGGAAGCCCGAGAACTACAATAAAAAATATTATGGTGAAGTCAGTCTTGAATTTGCGTTTGCAAATTCACTGAATTTGGCAACAGTTGATTTAAGCAGACAGCTTAATTTAAATGATGTGATTAAAAATGCAAAAAAAATGGGTATTACCACAAATTTAAAGAAGATTCCCGCCTTGGTTTTGGGCACGTGCGAGGTTAGGGTTATTGATATGGCGAATGCTTATTTAACGATTGCAAACGGCGGATACGGCAGTTTTGCTTATAGTATTAAGGAAATTTATTCAAAAGACGGTTATCAGCTTTATGAGAGAAT
>OMQZ01000037.1 GCA_900313355.1 uncultured Rhodospirillaceae bacterium | reverse complement strand
TTATTGGCAAAAAGTGATTTCAAAAGCTGTTCCTCAAAACGGATATTTGATGACCGGTGTTTTGCGCTATGATGAGCCGAATGATAAGCTTTATAATTCAATGTCGGTCATTGATGACAAAGGCGAAACATTAGAATTTTATGATAAAAGCCATTTGGTTCCTTTCGGAGAATATATTCCTTTCAGAGAGTATTTGCCAAGCTGGGTTCGTCCGATAGCAAATCAGATTGCGGATTTTTCGATCGGCGAAAAATATAAAATATTAAGCGTTCCGGGGTTGCCGAATTTTGGGGCATTAATTTGTTATGAAATTATTTTTCCGGATGAGATTGTCAATCGAAAAAATAAACCTTCATTTGTTGTTTTGGTCAGCAACGATGGTTGGTACGGAAACAGCAGCGGGCCTTATCAACATTTTTTGAGCGCGCGGTTGAGAGCTGTTGAGGAAGGAATTACGATTGTGCGTTCGGCAAATAACGGTATCAGCGCGGTGATTGGTCCGTCGGGTCAAGTCTTGGGCAAAATCGGGCTTAATCAGGTTGGGTCTTTAGATGTTTATTTGCCTCAAAATATGACGAAAGACACTTTATACAGTCGTGTCGGCTCAAAGGGTATACAATATGTTATGTGTTTTATTTTGTTAGTGCTTTTGGCATTAAAAAATAAGCGCTTGATAAGTCAATAAGATGATTGACAGTAAAGTATAATATTTCATATATTAAAACTAATAATTGAAAAATAAGGACTTGGACTATGGACGAATTAAAAGAAAAGTCTTCCAGAGGAAGATTGGCGGAAGGAGAGCCGAATCCCGTTGATGTGCATGTCGGGAACAGGATTAAATGGCGTCGCAAAGTTTTGAAAATGAGTCAACAGCAAATGGCTGAAAAGTTGGGGTTGACTTTTCAACAAATTCAAAAATATGAAAAAGGATTGAACAGAGTTGGCGCAAGCAGACTTTGGGATATCAGCCGTGTTTTGGGCGTTTCGATGGATTTTTTCTTTGCGGATATGGGCGATGAGGTTAGAGAAAAAAGTCCGATGATGCTCGGCAAGGAGAATGTTGTTGAGGCTTTATCCGAACAACAAGGTCCGGAGATGGATTTTGATCCGATGAAAAGAAAAGAAACCTTGGAGCTTGTTTCGGCATATTACAAAATTAACAATCGAAAAATTGCGAAATATTTGTTTGATTTGATTGTGGCGATGTCTAAGTCTAATGTGAATTTAAGTTCTGATAAATCTGAAGGGTAAAAAGTGTTTGATGTGAATGCTCCGAAATTTTTCGGCAGGCGAAAGGGGCGTGTTATCAGAAAAGCGAAAAGCTTTTTGCTGGAACATTTTTTGAAAAATGTTTTGGTTAATGATCATACGGTTTTTGATAAAAATTTGATGTTCGGAAAACCTGTTGATGAAGTTCATTTGGAAATAGGTTTTGGAGACGGTGCGCACTTGGCGGGTTTGTCTGCAGTTAAAAAAAATGTCGGTTTTATCGGAATCGAGGTTTTTCAAAACGGGGTGGCGCATTTGCTGACCTTGATGACGGGCGTTAGAGATGCGGAACATATCACAGATGAGATTTCAATTTTGCCGGAAAGAGCGGACAATGTGCGCATTTATGATGATGACGCACGGCTTTTGTTTGCTAAAATTCCTGACGGTTTTTTTGATAAAATTTATTTGTTGTTTCCGGATCCGTGGCCTAAAAAACGCCATGCGGACAGGAGATTTATTAATCCGGAAAATTTGAAAGAACTGTCGCGAATCTTAAAAACAGGCGGGATTTTACAGATTGCAACCGACCATCCGATTTATAAGCGCCATGTTTTGCGGGTGATGCACGAATGCAAAGATTTTGTTTGGACGGCAAAAACTTTTGATGATTGGCGCAAAGAGCCCGAAGACTGGGTTGAAACAAAATATCAGAAAAAAGCGATTAGGGAAGGGCGCAAACCCGTATTTTTCGAATATAAAAAATGCGTATAATCGGCCACTAAAGCAAATTACGGAGATTTATCATATTTAAAGAATATTTAAGAAAAAAAACTATACAATAGACATATCGTTTATTAATAAGGATATTTGAAGATGAATACAACCCCGCTCATGAAGACACCATATTTCCGCCTATTCTACTCTCATCACTACGATGGAATTTGGATGCTTTTGGCTTTTATTGGGGCATTGGCGGCTATCGCACTTTTAAGATCTTTTAAAAAAGGAGAAAGTAAAAGTTTTAGAGATTGGATAATTCGGTCTTTATATGCAATCATTTTTGGTTTCAGTGTGTGTATATGGTTTTTGAATGATTCTTATGGTAGATTTTTTATGAGTTTGGTTGCTATAAGTGTATTTTCTTTTTGGAGTTTTTTATGTTTTTTTCGAAAAAAAGATGCTAAAGTGTCACGTCATAAGGCAATCCGAATTTTAATCGGAATTTTAAGTATTTTTATATGTTTGCTCAGTATTGTATGTTTATATTTCACGTATTATGGCACATGCTGTGCAGTAACTCATGCTATAGTTGCTACTTATTAATATTCCGGATAAGTTGAGATGGTCGGGTCGATGTTTGGCGTCGTGATTGTTTTAATGTCTTTTAAGGGAAAAGACTGGACGTCATAAATTCGGTTTGCCCCTTCGTAAAGTGTGTTTTCAATTTCATTTTGCTCGGCTTTCGGCGAAATTGAAAAGGGTTTCGGGTTTTGCACTGATAGCTGATGAATCTCATTTAAGGGCAATATCTTTGCGCTTTCATTAGGCGTTTTTTCTTTAGGAGCAACAGGCTCTTCTTTTATGATATCAACAGGTTGCTCCTGAGGTTCTTGAAATGAAAAATAAGCTGTATTCGGTTTTCCGGAAGGGGTTTGAGCCGAGCCGTATATTTCGACATTTTCGGCAGCTCTTGCGGAAAGCGATATGAACAGACAAGCAATGATTATTTTAAGCATGGTTTCTCCTTTTTCTCTAAATAATCTCTTACAAAGGTTTTTAAAGGAGAACTGATGAAATAATATGTAACATAATTTTAGAAGATTTGTCAGGTAAATTGTGATATAAATCCGCTCAGTTTAACTTCGAAACAAAAAGGAAAATTGATGACAAATTTGATTAAAGTTGCCGTTATCGGCGCCGGTATGATGGGCAAAAACCACCTTAGAACATATAAATCTCTTCCGGGGGTTGAGCTCGTCGGTGTGTATGATATTTTTGAAGATGCAGCTAAAGCGGCTGCGGATATGTTTGGAATTAAGGCCTTTTCTAGCCTTGAGGAAGTTGCGCAAAATGTGGATGCTGTCAGCGTTGTGACAACTTCTGTTACCCATGCTGATGTCGGCGAATTTTTCTTGAAAAAAGGTATTCATTGCTTGATTGAAAAACCGCTTGCAACGACCGAAGAAGAATGCATGAGACTGATTAACGGGGCAAAAGAAAACAATGTTGTTTTGCTTGTGGGACACATTGAACGCTTCAATCCGGCTGTTGAACAACTTTCAAAGATTTTAGCCGATACATCAAAAATCAGATCGCTTACGGCGCAGCGCATGTCAGCGGCAAGCGGACGTATTACAGATGTGGACGTTGCGATGGATTTGATGATTCATGATATTGAGGTTGTGCAATCACTTGTTAAATCAAATGTGGTGAATGTTGAGGCAATGAGTGTTAAGACAAAAGACAAACCGGAAGGTAAAGATTATATTTCGGCTCTTGTTCAATTTGAAAACGGAGTGACGGCGAATTTAACGGCAAGCCGAATTACACAGTCAAGGGTTAGAACGTTAACGGTCACAACAGATGAAAACTATATTGATATGGACTTTATCAATCAGAGTATTAATGTTTGCACGCAAGGCCGTTCGCCTTATATGAGCACGGATTTGCCGGATTGGATGAAATACGGTTTGAAAGGCTGTGAGGAACATTTGTTTATTCCGACATCGCAGCCTCTCGCTTCTGAACAAACTCACTTTGTGAACTGTATTTTAGGCAAAGAAACGCCGCGTATTACAGGTGAGAATGCATTAGAGGCTTTGAGGGTGATTTGGGAAGTTCAAAGAAAATTGGGCTTTTTGAAATCTTCGACTTCAATGCTTAAAGTTGCATAAGATTTTTTGAATTGATGAAAAAAACTTGGGGTATTGACCTCAAGTTTTTTTTTGAGTATGTTGGGTTTTTGTAGGGAAAATAAAAATGACGCGCTATAAGATAACAATTGAGTATGACGGCACAAATTTAGTCGGTTGGCAAAAACAAGATGAAGGCGAAAGCGTTCAAGCGTATCTTGAAGATGCCGTATTTGCTTTTTGCGGGCAAAAGGTAGAAATTTTTGCCGCCGGTCGGACTGATGCCGGTGTGCACGCTTTGGGACAAGTGGCGCATTTCGATTTAGAAACAAATATGGATTTGTATCATCTTCGGGAGGCTTTTAATGCCAAACTGAGGGAAGCGAATGCACCTGTTTCGGTTGTCGAAATCGAGGTCGTTTCAGATGATTTTCATGCCAGATTTTCGGCTAAAAAACGCGGCTATATCTATCGGCTTTTGAACAGGCGTGCAAGGTCTGTTTTGTTAGAGAACAGGGTTTGGCATGTGAACTTTCCTTTAGATGTTGAAAAAATGAGAGAAGGGGCGAAGTATTTAATCGGTTATCATGATTTCAGTGCGTTCAGAGGAGCGGGATGTCAGGCAAAATCGCCGATGAAAACTTTAGATAGGCTTGAGATTGTTCAAAACGGCGATGAAATCGATTTTATTGTTGAGGCAAAATCGTTTTTATATCATCAGGTCAGAAATATGGTCGGAACGCTTAAAATGGTTGGCGACGGACATTTAAGGCCGCAAGATGTTGAAAAAATTTTGGAAGGAAAAAAGAGAGCAGACGCCGGAGTGACAGCGCCTGCATGTGGTCTTTATTTAAATAAAGTTGAATATTAGGCTTGAAGATTTTTGGAACTTGAAGCTTTTTTCTTCACGCTGATTTTTTTGTATTTTTGTTTTTCTTCTTTTGATTTTGGAATTTTAACGGATAAAATGCCGTCTTCATAGGTGGCGTCGGCCATGTTGTAATCTAAATCAAACGGCAAAGGTATCGTTCGTTTGAACATTCCGTATGAAATTTCTGAAAAATAACTGTTTTGTTCAGAGCTTTCTTTTGTGTGGTGCTTTTCACCGGAAATTGTTAAATAGCCGTCTTCAGAGATTTTGAGGTCGACATCTTCTCCTTTTATGCCGGGTATTTCTGCGGTGACGATAACTGCATTTTTTTCATCGGTTATATCAATTTTGGGTTGCAGATTATCTATTGAGGAATTACCGAAATCAAAAAAATAGTTCCAAAGGCTGCGCAAATCGTGGGTTTGATTTGCGGGACGGGGTAAGTTGCTTTCTGCCTCTTTTTTGTGAATCATTTCATGCATGAAGTGTTCTCCTTTTTTAATAGTCCCACTCTTCTTTAATTTCGACAACTTCTTCATCAACCGGCTTGGTTTTATGAGAGCATCCGCAACCGCAAGCAGATGAGTGAGCAGATGATGAGGTGTGTGCGCCAGAGGAACTGCTTTTAGAAGTTTCTTCAGTTTTTGTTTCATCTTCTTGATCCATGTGATAAGCTTTAGAGGCGTGTAAGTTTGAGTCCGTTTTTGTGTGGTGGTTAAAAAATCCCATTTCATTCTCCTTTTGATATTGTTAAAAATATATGTGTCAGTTGACTGCAATTTTTTACATTCAAGGAGATAATTATTTTTTTGAAGTAATGAAGATAGACTTTCGGACAATAAAAAACTCTCCATAAAGGAGAGTTTTTATTGGCGGAAACGATAAGGGATAGGCTCGGATGAACCTCGCCCTCCTCGTTCATTCGGCTTGAAAGCCTCACCGGCGTTCTTTCGCCCGCCTTTCACTCGTCGTCGAACCCTCTTTTCGTGAGTTCGAATCCTGTATTCATTTTCCAATAACAAAAAAAAACACCGCAAGGGTGTTTTTTGTTATTGGCGGATAGAGTGAGATTCGAACTCACGGTACCCTTTGACAGGTACACACGATTTCCAATCGTGCGCCTTCGACCACTCGGCCATCTATCCAATATTTTTGTTCTTTAATGTATTTTTTTTGATGGCGCAAGTGTTTTTTTTAAGTTTTGGGGTATGAGTAAGTGTAAAGAAAAAAGGAACCTTAAATTTTTACGATTCCTTTAAGATTATTGTACTAAAATTTTCCTTAAGAATCAATTAAAATGAAATT
>OMQZ01000201.1 GCA_900313355.1 uncultured Rhodospirillaceae bacterium | reverse complement strand
TGCTTCAAGAGACGATTTTATATTTATTGATAATCGGTCTTTTTTCGCTCATTAAAACACGCGAGAAGTACGATGGGATTCTCTCTTGTATCGTAACGGCTTTCACTCTTCTGGTCTTCTTTTGTTTTCTATCAGATTACAAATTAGGTTATGAGGGCATTCAGACTTATGTTTTAGATCAAGAACAAAGAGGTAATATAAAGCTTGAAATCATATCTTCTTTGCAAAACTATATTTTGATCTTTCCATTTTTTATAAGCACGATTCTCGCACTGATAAATAACGTTATTTTCCGCTATGAGCCGCAAAAAAAAGTTGTGGCTGGGCTTTTTGTGCTTAATCTGATATCATTTATGATGTTGATTTCAGGCAATAATTTTCTTCAAATAATAACATTTGTCTTTATTATTGATATTTTAAGCCAGCTTCTCGTGCGTGACACAAATGCCGGAAAGCGCTACAGTTTATATAATTTTGCGGCAGATATGGGGCTGTTTTTGGTTTTGGCAATGTTACAAGGAAAACTGACTAACTTGGATATTGGCAATATCTCTCATTATTATGAAACCGGACGCCATCGCGACTTTATTATGTTCGTTATCATGGCAAGTCTCTCCGTAAAATTCGGTTTTTTTCTGTTTCAAGGATACTGGTTAGATTTAAGAAGTGCAAAATTCCATAATCTTTACTTTTTGCCATACCTCTCAACACCGATGGCCGCATTGATTCTTTTTATTAAGTTTTATCCTTTGCTTATTGTTTCGCCGTCATTTTTGCCTCTTTTAAATATCATCACGATCCTGACAATGATTTGGGGTGTGCTGGGGGCAATTCTAAGTCCGCAAATAAAAGAGAAGTTTGTATATTGTAATATGGTAAATATTGCATTTCTGGTTCAAGTTGTTGAAAAAATGAATTTTTTATGGAATGTCCATCTTTCAAATATATTGATTTTATTATTTTCTTTCAATTTATGCTTATATTATCTTCACTATGAAGTTGATCGAAACCATGCCAAAAATAAACTATCATTATATTTTATCTTAGCGGCATTCGTGGCCGATATTTCAGGGCTGTCGATTCAAATCTCTGAAATAAGTACATCAGAAACACTCGAATTGGTTGTCGCTTACGGCTTTTTATCAATATGTATTATGGCTTATATTTTCTATCAAATCGGGCTAAAATTGAAAGGTGAGTTTTCATTCAAACAAATTGATTATCGCACCATGTTTACAATGCTCTTGATCATTGCGGTGTGTTATATCTTTTCAAAAACGGAATTATTGCGGTGCTGGCCGATTTGCTTTGTTTGGGCGGCTTTTATCTTATTATGCCGTATCCATCCGTTTTCTTTTTTGCGCCCGCGGGAAACGATATATGCCAAAATTCAAAATATCGACATACTTGAATGGACATATAATAAAATCATCATAGATCCGATCAAACGTGCTGGCTTGCTTTTTAATATTTTAACCGATTTTATCTTTTTGGAGCGCACGATTTCGCCATGTCTTGCAAAGACAAATATCGCTCTGATAAGAACATATCGCCACATAAGTCGGCTTGGATTAATATATTACCTCTTGTGCACAATATTAGGGGTAGTGTTTGCAATATGGCTGTTCTATTGAAAGAAGAAAAATGAGCATAAGTTCACTGATGTTTTTAATTATCTTTATTCCGTTGATAGGCAGTATTTTTGTCCTTTCAACGAAGGATAATATGCGTGAAACGTTCAAAAACACGGAACAAGTTGCCCTTTTAACGGTTTTTGTGGATATTTTGCTTTTGTTGACGCTGTTTTCCGCAACCGACATAGCCTCACACAATATACAACATAAATTAGAACTTTCTTGGGGATTTTTTTCGACTTTCAAATTTTCTTTTGGCATAGACGTTCAAAGCCTGATGTTCCTGCTTGGTATCCAAATATCTGCGTTTGTCGGAATACTGGGGATTCGAAAGAACAAACAAACGCCGAAAAGTGTTTTGTTTTATACTTTGCTTTATTTGTTTTGCTTAAATGGTTATTTCACCGCGCAGGATGTGTTGTCCTTATATATTTTCTACACGTCAAGTTTGTTTCCGCTATATATGCTGATCGGTCTGACACTAGACATGCGTCAGCACAAAATGCTTTTAAGACTGGCTCTTCACCACTTTTTAGGATCAATCCTGTTCTTTGCAAGCGTTATCTTGATTATAGATTCAAATGAACAAAACATACTCATCAATGCTTTAGATACCCTGAAACTTTCAAAAAATGAAGCAATTTGGATATGGGCGAGTTTGTTCAGTGCATTTATTTTGCGCATGCCTGTGTGGCCGTTTCATCATGCAATAACGTCAGTGTCAGTATCGCTCAAAAACCCGCTTGCTTTTATTGCGCTTCACATCATGCCCATCAGTGGCATATATGGTGTTATGCGCTGTTGGCCTTTAAATATTCCGCTTGAAATAGAAATGTTTTCCCCGATTCTTCAAATGCTTTGTTTGCTGACAATGATTTTCACCTCCGCCGGCGGATACATATATTCCAACACGCCTCAAAAGCTTTATAATTATGTTCTGGTTTATGATTTATCATATTTGCTGGCAGTATTCTTGCCAACCGACATCATTGCCACAAACATCACATACAGCGTCTTTTCATTTTTGTTAATTAGCTCGTCGCTCATTGTTTTGCAGGCTCACATACTTGAGCAAAGCGTGCGCTCGAACACAAGCATCAAAGGCATCTTGCGCTTTATGCCGAAAGCCTCTGTTTCATATTTCTTATTTACCATGGCGGCAATCGGACTTCCCGTTTCAGCATTTTTCTGGAACAATTTTATGATTGTTTCCGAAATATTTAATTTTAATCTGTATTCCGGAACACTTGTTATGCTTGCAATGATGCTTGCAGGGATCGCGCTTTTACAAAGCTTATACACCTTAAAAAATGAAACAACTTCGATTGATCCGGACATCAAAATAAAAGACATTGATGCCTACACGTTCTGTATTTCGCTAATGCTGATATGTGCTTTACTGTTGTCACTGTTAAAGCCGTTTTGGTTTGTGCTGTAGGAGAAAACAAATGTTTGAAAACATACTCTATGCGTCAACAGAAATGATAATTTTACTCGGAATTTTAACCATATTCTTGAATGCATTCATCTCAAAATCCACAAGCAACAGAACTTTCCAAATTGCTAAATCAACGATTCTGATAAGTGCATTTTTTGCGGTTTTGTTTTATAACAAAAGTTTTTGCACCACATACTTTCAAAATTCGGCATACATAGTCTTATCATATGTATTAACAACATTTTTGATGTATATTTGGCTCAGTCTGTCTGCCAAAAGCAGATTAGCATTAAAAGACATATCTCAAACAAAGTTATGTATAAATGCGTTGAGTATTTTGTTGCTTATTTCGGTTTTCATGAAATCACTTCATTTTGTTACAACATTTTTGAGCCTTTCAGGCATCATATGTTTTCAGTTTTTGCTGTTTTGTTTGAGCAAACCGAGTGAAGAGCTCTATCACACAGGCAGGCGCTACGGAATAATTTCACTGTTTTTGCTGTTATTGATGGCTGTTTCGATATATTTATTGCGAGGGGGAGATTTCTCTTATCAAAATGCTGCCGAATACCTTGTGATGACCACTCCGTTGATTAAAATGACGGTGATTATCGGAGTTTTGTGTATGTTTTTGTTTTTAATCGGCGCAGCTCCGTTTCATTTTTGGCTCTCAGACAGCATTTCGCCTGTTGTTCTTCCTATAGCAACATATTTCAGCATTGTCCCGCTTTTGGCATTTTGGAGTGTATTTTTTTCTTTGAATGCACAATTTTTTGCTCAAAGTGCAGATCATTTGAGCCAAATTTATTTTGGTTTTGGGGCGTTATCGGTGATATGCGGTGCGCTTGGTGCAAATTCGAGTCGTTTTTTAAGAAAGATATTTGCATTTATCGGTCTTTATCATACGGGTGTCTTACTGCTTCTGATGTCAACATTAAAACTTGAAAGCCTGAGTTCTTGCTATATATATCTTGAGATTTACCTGATGTTGATGCTTGGTGTATATATCTGTTTTTACACCTTCAAAACAAACGGCACATACGTTTCGACAATTAATGATTTAGAGGGAATAGCCTCAATGCGGCCATACGTTTCATCAGCCTTTTTGTTTTTGATATTATCGCTTGCCGGATTTCCACCGTTGATGGGTTTTGTGATGCAATATGCCGCCTTGAGCAAATTAGGAGACAGCATGCCTTGTGTCTACCTGATTTTAGGTGGTTCTTTTGCACTTTTACCGGTTTTTATTAAAATACTTCAAAGCGTTTATATTTTGCCTCGAAAAGACACATTTGACAGGGTAGATGCCGGTTTATACTTTTATTTATTGGTTTATATGGGCTTTGTTTTGGCATTGATGATAAAACCGAACATCTTACTGTT